>NZ_LMPM01000002.1:600000-771280 GCF_001423845.1 Sphingomonas sp. Leaf357
TCGGCAAGGTCTATGCCAACGACACGATGACCGCGCAGGAGGCCGACGCGCTCAATCGCGGAATCCAGCGCGTCGCGGCGTCGCCCGGCGCGGTCGCCTATCTGACGCGCTGGCACGAGGCGAGCGGACGCATCGCGGTGCCGTTGGTGACGATGCACAACAGCATCGATTCCCTGGTGCCGTATGCTCAGGAAGTGGCGTTCGCGAAAACCGTCGCCAAAGCCGGCAGCTCCGCGCGTCTGGCGCCCTATGCGGTACCGCCGCTACGCGCACCGCTGCCGGTCGGGGGCGTGGAGGCCTATACCCATTGCGGCTTCACGCCCGAACAGACCAAGGCCGCGTGGTCCGCGCTCCGCGATTGGACCGAGACGGGCAAGCGACCCGCCGCCGATGCGGTGAAGTAATTGCGCGGCCGGCGGGTGCCGCAGCCCGAGCGAGACGTCGCCCGAAACATCACATTCGCTGCCTGAGCTATGTCGCGATGCCGGCCTTGCATCCGCCGCCCGACGCTAACGGTCCCGGCTCACCGGATCGGATCGTAGCTGAACAGCCAGAGCGCCGAGGCCTGTTTCCCGCGATCCCCGGTACGCTGCAAGCGCCCGACCATCGTGTATTTCTCTCCCGCTTTCAGCGTACCGGACGGCATCAGTCCGGCAAGGCGCGGCGCGATGTAGAGGATGACCGGATAGCCGTCGTCGGTGGTCATCGCAGCAGCGGTATAGCCGAGCTTTCCGCCGACCACGTTGACGTTCACCTGCCCGATCCCGGTTGGCGGGGTCAGGCTGGTGACGGTGCCGGTCACGCGGATGAGATTGCCGAGCGGCTGGTCCGTCCTGTCGTCGAACGGGCGCTTCGTGCGCATCCGCTCGGTATTGACCGCATCGTAATGCGTCAGAAGTTGACCCAGCGTCTGATACTGGATCGTCCACTTGGTATGCGCGGCATTGTTGAGCGTGAGGTTGAAGATCTCGAAGAGATTGTCGGTCCATTGCTTGCAGCCATCGGCATCATCGCAATAGCCCCAGGCCGCATCGATCCATTGCAACAACTGGGAATCCGGATTGCTGAATTCAGCCTCCTTGGCGAGGCCGGGGCCGAACGCCACCGCCGCCTGATGCTGGCGCGGAGCGACCACCGCGACGGCACCGTTGCCGACATCGAGCTTGCCGACACGGAGTTGCCGCATCATCGCCCAGGCATAATCCTGGGCGGTCATGCCGCGCAGATCATTGACGACGATGAAGGTCATTTCGACGCCGACATCCCTCGCCAGCGTGTACAGCCGCTGGTCCATGGCACGGGCGCGGACCGGATCGAGCTTGCCGGTCTCGTCGATGATGAACCGGCCGTATTTGAACGGAATCGATCCCGGACTGGGCAGGGTGCGCGCCACGCTCCACTCCGGCTGGACCGGCGTGGTTCTGGCCCCGGTGTCGGGCCTTGCGGCGGTGCCGCCGCCGCCACAATCGGTTCGACCGGATTGCTCGCAGGACTGAACCCAGCCTTCGCGGATCGCCACCATTCGGGCCTGCTTGTCGGGATGCGTGAAGCTCGCATGGTCAGAACCCACGGCCGCGATCATCCGGGTCGTAGCTTCCAGCGGCGCACCCATCTTGTAGAGCACGAACCCGCTGAACTTGTCCGCCTCCAGTTCGATCTCCGGGCGGCTGCCACCCGGCACGATCGTATGGCCGGACAGGTGATGGCCGATCTCGTGCGCCATGACGCTGATCGGGCCCCACGGGCTGCCGGATTCGGCCTGCGCCGCCGCCATGAACTTCGGATTGAACGCGATCACCCGGCGCGGCACGCGACCCTCGTCGAGCAGGATCACCGCCGCCGCATTGTCGACCGGTCCGGAGACCACCACGAAATTCGCCGGCAGCCCGGTGAAGCCCATGATCCGGTTGATCGCCACCGAACATTGCTGCGGCACCGGCCCGGTGAGCGCCGCGGGCTGCGCGGTGACCGGGCGGCCGTCATAGGAACAGGCCTGCAGCGTCGAGGCGATGGCCTCCACCTTTTGCGATCGCGACAGGGAGGCCGAGGGCGTCTCCTTCTTGCCCTGATCACAACCGGGCAGCAGCAGCGCGCCCATCGTCAAAGCCAGTGATGAAACGAGTGTTCGGGCCATGTCGCCTCCCTTCACGTCATCGCGTAACGATCCATAGTATCGCCAACGCATAAAGACGCAAAAGTGCCCAACTGAAGCCGGCGAAAACGCCGCATGCCAACAACAGGCGTGGCCAATCCGAGCGCAATTTGAGCAGAAAGAACTGTTTGTACGCAACAGCGACGATCAGCAGCTTGATCCCGAACACATAATATTGCGATGTCGATTTGTGCCACAGCACGAATTCGGGACTGCGCCAGATCAACGTCGGCAGCAGGTTCAAGATGATCACCGCCAGAATGATGGTCTGGCAGAACACCGCGAGCACCGCATGCTCGATCAGATTGTAACCGAGCCGCCCGTGGAACGTGATCCACGACGCTATGAGGATGGCGAAGATGCCGAGCGAAAAACTCCAATTGGCATAGGCCAGCACCTGCTTGGCCATGCGATCGACATCGCCGTTTTCGCCGCCATGCGCATACACGGCGAAATAGCGATTGGCGGCGAGCACCAGGACGAGCAGCGCGACCAGCGCGATCAACAAGGTCAGCGGATGCATGAGTTCGGTGCGTCGCCCCATCACGTATCCGCGCGCGACCCGCCCCGGCGACAGGATCAGCCCGCCGATCGTCCTGAGCGAGCGGAACTCGAACACGCGCAGCCGTTCCCAGCTTTCCCGGCCGATATCGCGCCACAGAAAACGCTTCGCCGCTTTCTGACCGCAGCCGGCGCAATATGGGGTGGCCGATGCCACGCCGCAGTTGCGGCAGACCGGTGCCTCGAACCAGGCGGCGTCCGGGCCCGCGTCGGGCAGGTCGCGATCGATTTCCGGACCGGCGATGCGAGCAAGGTCGATCTTCCAACGCACCACAGGATACTCCCCGTCGAGCCCGCCATGAGGATCGTGCTTCCGGCGAAATTCACGCCTTGCCCGGGTCGAGTGCCGCCGAGGCTATCACGGCGACCCTCGTGGTCAATCCCGCTCTGGTCGCGCCAGACGACCCAGCACGTGCGACGGCGCACGGATTTGCCACTTTCACCGGCTTGCGACACGACGTATTCAGCTTTTCAGTGTATCATCGGCACGTCGCTGGAGGACTATTCAAGGACTATGATGCGCCTATCCCTGCTTTCCCGCCTGCTTCTTTCCAGCGCCGCCGCGAGCTGCCTGGTCCCGACTCCCGCTACCGCCAGTTCCGCCGAGCTGATCGGGCTCGAGCGCGATCTGAGCCTGCTGGTCGCCGGACGCTCGGGGGAGTATGGCATCGCTGCGCTCGATCTTCGCGACGGCTCAACCGTGGCGATCAACGGCGACGTCGCATTTCCGATGGCAAGCACGATCAAGATCGCCATCGCGGCCGCCTATCTCGCTCAGGTCGATCAAGGCCGACGCAGCCTCGGCGATATGATCGTCGGCCGTCCTGCCGCGAAAGTCCTGGAACTGATGATCGTTCGCAGTGACAACCGCGCGGCCGATCAGGTGCTCGACAGTGTCGGTGGCCCCGCCGCGCTCCAGCAGTGGCTGTCGACGCAAAAGATAACCGGCATTCGTGCAGACCGCACTATTGCCCAATTGCTGCGAGAGCGTGGCCATCTTGCCGATAGCAAGGATGTTGCCACGCCGGTTGCCATGGTCACGCTTTTGCAAAAGCTTGACAGTGGCACCGTTCTGACGGCGCAGAGCCGAACGTTCCTCTTCGGACTGATGAGCCGATGCGCGACGGGCACGCGCCGCATCCGCGCCCTGCTGCCCGCCGGCACCCCGGTCGAGGACAAGACCGGCACCCTCGACGGCGTCACCAACGATGTCGGGTTCATCACCATGCCTGACGGCCGCCGCGTAGCGGTCGCGGTGTTCGCTCGCGGTGGGCGCGATCATCAGCCGGTCATCGCTCAGGTCTCCCGCGCGATCTATGATCGTTTCGCGGACAGCGCCCGCAACGCGCTCGCTTTCTTCATGCGGCTACGGTGACCTGAGCCAGGTCGATCGCGCTTCAGCGCGCCCGCAGGGGGCAAGGCCTGCTCCGTAGCCAGATGCCCGCCCTCCCCCTGTCAAACGCGGTATGGACCTAGAACTTCGTCTTGGCATTGACGCCGATGGTGCGGCGCGGCCCTGCCTGCCCATAGACGGACGCGGCATCGCGATCGGCGAAGGTCAGGTATTTGTGATCGAGCAGATTCTCGGCGAACAGGGTCAATTCCCAAGGTCCCTTGCGGAAGCCGGCCTGGGCGTTGATCAGGATTCGCGAGCCGATCCGGTCGGGGACTCCTTCCCCGAAGCGCGCCGTATAGTCGCTGGTATATTTGGCGTCTCCGCCGAGGAAGAAGCCGCGCGGTAAGTGATAGCGCCCACCGAACGCCAAGCTGACTTTCGGGGCATCGGGAAATGCCTCGCCCGACATGTCGCCGAACGCGGATGTCCGGAAATCCCGGAACCTGGTGTTCAGATAGCCAAAAGATGCGAAGACCGAGAACCGCCGGTCGACCTGGAATGTCGGTTCCAGTTCGAAGCCCCAGCTGCGCGAGGACGCAGCGTTTTCGGTGATCGTGTAGCTCGGCCGCGTGGAATCCGGCGCGAACTCGACCTGTTGGTCGGTATAGGCGGTGTAGAACAGGCTGGCGCTGATCGACAGCCGGTTGCCCAGCGTCCGCCCCTTGTAGAAGAATTCGTAATTCCGGACCGCTTCGGGGCCGTAATAGACGTTCCCGCCGGTATCGCGATCGAGATAGAAGCCGCCCGTCCGGAATCCTTGCGAGTAGGTGAAGCCGGCCCGATGGCCGGACGCGATATCCTTCGCCAGCCCGATCCGCGGCACGAAATTGGTCTCGTCGAACCTGTTGAAGTTGTCGAACGTCTGGGGCGCGCCGAAGAAGATGCTGTTGCTCTGCTCGGTCGTCGATTCTTCGAGATAGTCGAGCCGCCCGCCGAGCGTGAGATGCCAGGTCGGCACGAACGCGAACGTCGCTTCCCCGAACAAAGCGATATTGTCGGTCGTGCGGATGAAGGTTTCGTCGAGCGTGGTGAAGAACGGCGTCGACACCAGGCTGAGACTGGAGTCGAATTTCTGGCGGCTGCCGAAGACGCCGGCAACCCACTTCCAGCGATCGGCTTCATAGTTGAGGCGCAATTCCTGCGACATCAACGTATCGACCACATCGCCCCGCATGCCGTCCGGGACACCGGGTTCGCCGGCATCGACCGACAGGCGATACGTCGTGCCGTGTGTGTATCCGGTCTGCGACGTCAGCCTCAGCGCGTCGGAGAGATCATGCGTCAACTCGAAACCGACATTGTGGACCTTGATCCGGCGGTATTCGGCGAAGGTATCGAGCGGGAAGCCGGAAAGATTATAGCCGTCGCCGCGTCGGTCCTCGAGCGTGAAGCGGTCGTTCTCAAAGACGAGCCGCTCGTTGGGGCGATCGTCGGAATAGGAATAGCTCAGCAGCATCCGTGTGTCGGGCATGCCCGATGGCGTGAGCAGCAGTTTCGCGCGGATCGTGCCGCTCCGGTCGGTCTCGAAATCGTGGGAATTGTTGTACCTCTGATAGTCCGGATACTGCACATCGGTGCGCTGCGACTGGAGCGACCCGGCGATGCGGAGGGCGAGCCGGTCATCGACCAGCGGCAGGTTCGCGACGAAGGCGCCACCGCGAAAATCGCGATTCCCGACGATGCCGGACAGTTCGAACTCGCGTGCGAAGGTTGGATCCTTGGTCTTGATGTAGATCGCGCCGGCGGTGGCCGCGCGACCGCTCAAGGTCGATTGCGGCCCGCGATAGACCTCGACCTGCTCCGTATCCCACAGGTTGCGCGCACCGAACCGGGCACCGTAGCGCGTCTGCAGGATGCCATCGACGTAGAGCGATCCGGTGGGCGCACCGGCGGGCGTGAATCCTTCCGAACTCACGCCGCGAATAACGAAACCCGAATTAGTGAAAGCGGAGTCCATCACGTTGCCGAGGCGGCGGTAGACATCCTGCGTGGTGCGGATCTGCCCGTCCGCGATGTTTTTGCCGGTGACCACTCCGACGCTGGAGGCGGTTTCGCTCAGGACCGTGGTTTCACGCGCGCCGTATACGATGATCTCGGGTTCGACCGCCGGCTCGGCTTCGGGGAGCGTGCTGGGTCGCGCCGGCCGGCCTCGCGGTGCGATCTTCGCCGCCGACTGCGCAGCGCGGGACAGGATGAAACCGTCGCTGCCATCCGGACGGGCGACCAGGTCGCTGCCCGACAGCAGCCGATCCAGCGCGTCCGCGACCGAATAGGCACCGCGCAGGCCGGGCGTACGCTTGCCCCGCGCCAAGGCGGGATCGAACACGATCATCACGCCCGTCTCTCGGCCCAGCCGCGTGATGGCCTGGCCGAGCGGACCGGCGGAAATATCGATCTGTCGCAGCGCCTGCTTCGTCTGTGCCCGGACAGGCATCGCAATGCCGATCCCCGTCGTCAAAATCGCGACAGCCGCCGCACCGCGCAGCGCCCTTACCTTCAGCATCAGGATCAGTCCCCTTGAAATACGGTCTCATCTCAGGGGACGGGCGAGTTCGAAAATCGGGAACCAGGGCGCGAAGTTATTCTGCGCGCCGCACCCACACTTCGCCCTTGCCGGTACGCGCCACACGAAGGCCCGTCGCCGTGAGAAGGCCGCGCAGGGCGCGATCACTGTCCGTCAGCGGGAAGCTGCCCGACACCCTGATTGCGGCAAGCTCCTGGCGATCGAAGTGTAGCGGTGCTTTACGATAGCGATTGAGTTCCAGCAGAACGCGCACTACCGGCTGGTCGTCGGCCGCGAGCCAGCCATCCGCCCAGACCGCCGTCGCCTCGGGATCGACGCGGCGGAGATGAACCAGCCTGTCCTGTCTCATCCGCACTCGATCGCCGGGCGATAGATCGGCACAATCCTTGGCGACGCCGCTGGGCAGGCAGACGCGTACGCGAGATTCCAGGACGGTGACGGTGGTCGCATCCTCGTCCCGGCGTACGATGAACGCTGTACCGCGCGCGGTCGCGGTGCCGTCGCGGGTCTCCACGACGAACAGCCGCCCTTTGTCTTTCGCCACGCGTGCCAGGATCCGCCCCTGGAAGAGGGTGACGATCCGGCGCGTGTCGTCGCGACGGAAATCCAGTGTCGTCCCGGTGTCGAGGGTGAGGCCGCTGCCATCGGCCAGCGTGACCGTGCGTTGCTCGCCCCGCGCCGTCTCGTGATCGGGAAACCATGCCCGGACGACGGGCGATTGCGCCGCCAGCCAGCCCCCGCCGACCAGCACGGCAAGGCCGAGCGTCACGCCGCCCAGCCAGCCGCGTTTCCTGGACCGTCTTGCGAGCACCGCCTCGATCGCTTCGCGGCCGATCGCATCGGTGCGGTCGAACCGGGCGTCGAGGCAGCACATTCTTTCGAGTGCCAGCCGGTGCGACGGATCTTCGCGGCACCACGCTTCGCACGCGTCGCGATCGGCTTGCGTCGCGTCATCGGTGGCGAGTTGAGCCGCCCAACAGGCGGCCTGTTCGACGATTTCCGGCGTTGGACGGGCGGCGTTCATCCGTCGGGATAGGCCAGCGCGTAGCAATGCGCATAGACCCGGGCGACATACCGTTTGGCCATGCGCTCCGATATGGCGAGCTGCCGCCCCGCCTCCGCGTAGCGCAGCCGATCGAACCGGATCATCAGAAAGGCTCGCCGCGCCTTTTCGGGCAGGGTTTCGAGCAGGTCCACGATCGCGCCGAGAAGCTGCGCGGCTTCGGCGATCCGTTCGGGCGTGAGATGATCCACCTCGCCGGTGCGGACGGCATGCACCGCAAGATAGGCCCGTTCGATCTCGCGCCGGCGAATGTCATCGATGAGAATGCGCCGCGCCACCGTGGAGAGATAGCCACGCGGATCACGGACGGGTTGCGCGTCCTTCGCCTCCAACAGGCGGCAGAACGTATCCTGCGCCAGATCCGCGGCACGATGCGAGCACCGCGTATGACGTCGCAGCCAGTCGCGCAGCCAATCGCCGTGCGACGCATAAAGCGTGCTGACATCGATCGTGGCTGCGACGGTCGGCACCGTGAAGACTCCCTCATCGCAACCCGATGGTCAGACGTGTCGTCTACGGGTCAGAGCAGCTCCTTATGAGTTATGAGAATGATTCGCAATATCCTTAAAGGGCTTGGCCCGGCAGGTTCGTGTCCGAGGCGGGCGGCCAAGATAGCGAAGAGACCGCGGCGCACGGGTCCTCAGGCTGTCCCCTGCCGGAAGCCCATCAGGACGTTGCCTTCGGTCGACAAGTAATTGCGGCGGTAATCGAAGCGCGGAGTGTCGGAAAACAGCAGATAATAATATTTCATCTGTTCCGACCACCAATAGCCGGGACAATGATCGGCCTGCCGCTTGGGGTCGGTGGTGACGTCGAAAAGGTCGGTATAGCCGTATTCGGCTTTGTTCCACCGCTTCATTGCCTCGAAATGCGCCCGGCCGATTTCGCGCCATCGTGGATGCCGGTCGAGCAACCATAGCGTGAAGGCGGAATCGACCAGCTCGGGGCGCAGCGCATTGCCGAGTTGCGTGGGCGCGGCGCTGGCATAGTCATAGCCTTCCGGCAGGACGCCGTACCGCGCCTGCACTTTCGCCCAACTTTCGGTATAAGCCGCACCGAGCTTCGGCGCGCCGCCCTGCGCGAGGAGACCACCGTAAAACGACGCGAGTTCGTCCTGCTCGGTGCTGACAACCGCGCCGGTTTCGAAATCCACGTCGGCGAACCACAGGTTGCCGTCCTTCCAGACCTGCTGGTGCTTCATGATCGCCGCGGTGCAGACGTCGTACATCCGCTTGCACTCCGCATCGCCGAACACCTGCCAGCTGTCCCAGAGATATTCGAAAAAGCTGTCGCAATATGACCCGACGGTCGCTTGGCGCGAACGCCATTCGCCGGTCAGCACGTCGATCTTGGTCGCCACCAGATCGAGCTTCGAGCGACGCTCGAAGACCGCGACCATTGCCTTCCTTGCGGTCGCCGCATAGCGCGGATCGCCCGTCAGCTGGCTGAGCGTGCCCCATTCGGGCAGATAGGTCGCGATGTCGGCGGGGCTGGTGACCGGTTCCCGCACCGCTCCGGTCTTCAGGTTGACGAAACGATAAGGCATGCCGGTCGGCGTCGCAAAGGCCGGCAGCAGCCGGTTCGCCAGATCCCGCGCCTTGGCCAGGAGCGTTGCATCACCGCATGCATGATGGGCGGACAGCAATCCGCCGACGAGACGGATCGAGGTCTCGAATACCGACACCTCGCCATCGACGTCCGCGTCGAAGTTCGCCTTCACCCAATCCACCCCGGCTTGAAACCGGCTATCGAGGCCCATCACCCACAACGTGTCGAGGGCCTCGATCAGACTGAGTCCGAGATGGTGCGCCTTGAGCGGGAAGCTGGAAAAGCCGCCGCTGACCGGCTTGATCTCGTCCTTGCCCCAGGCGCGCTCGCGGTAACGATCCCACGACCAGGCCATCTGCGCCTTCACATCCTCCGCAAGCGCGTGCCAGTCGGTTCCGGTGCTGGCCAGGGCCGGGCGTATCGCCATCGCGCCGCCCAATGCGGTCGTGCCTGTCAAAACCCTACGCCGATCGATCAGCATCATCGCTCGTCCTTCGAACCTCGCTGCCTAGCGAGACACGCGCCGCACTCGCGGCGGCATCCCGTCCGTCACTAACGGCTTACGACAGAATAGGTCTTCCATCGCAATCAACCGCAGGATCAGTCCCACATGAGGTCGGCATGGAACAAGGTTTCGCGGTTAATTTTAATCGGGGCAAAGCGCGGCATCGGGAGATCAGAAGGCGGGCAACGCAACGCGAGACCTCAGATCGTGACCCCTCTGAGGCGAGGCATCTCAAGATCTGCACGCAATCACGACATGTTGGATCACATCGTCGACCTAGCTTTGGGCATCACCTATGACATCAATCGACGCCAATAACGCATAGCCGCCACCCAGGCACCGCGCAGACCCTCAGCTATGCCGCTATGGCACACTCCGATCAGATCCCGCCCTCGATCACCGTCACCTCAACTTCGCTGGCGCAAAACGTCGACTAGCGCCGAAGGGAGGGCAACGGCAGGACGGAGCTATGGCCTCATGCCTTCTCGTTGTTTCCTCATTGTAAGGCGGATCGCATCGACTACCCAAAGAGGAAGGCAACGTACAGAAAATCCAAGGCTTGAAGTGGTGCCCCACTGAGGACAAATCTGGGCACTCAAATCATTGGAGAATTTCGGTGCCGCGCGATTGAATGAGGCGGTTAGAGGTTGGTCCGCCGATATCTTCGTTGATCGAAACGACCGTCAAGGCAGTCCAGCGTTCCCTTCATCGCTCCCCGAAGAGGTCGCGCTGCGCCTTTTCCAGTTCTTCGGCGTAGCGTCGACGCACGAACGATTCTGACAGGATGCCGAGCACTCGCCGGTCATCGTCGAGGACGGCGAGTTCGTCCGCTCCCGATGCGTCGAAGCGGCGCATGATCTCTGCAATGTCCAACGTCGGGATCAACGCGGCGTCGGTGTTGATCGCGAGCGGACCAACAGGCGACTGGGGATCCAGGTTCTCGGCATAGGCCGCCGGCGTCTGGACGATGCCCGCATAGTGATCATCTCCGTCGACTAGGACAGTCCGGCTAGTCGCCCCGAGCGGTACGCGACGCCTGAACTCGGCGATCGTGGTCGCCGCGGGCAACGCCTTGGTTTCGCGACGCATCATCCGACCAGCGGTCAGCGTCTTGACCCAGCCGACGTCGCGCGCACTCTTGATCGTCTCGCCGCGCAGATGGAGGCGCCAGGTCGAGAAGCTGTAGCCGAACGTCTCGCGGACGATCGTCGACGACACCAGAGCCGCCGCCAGCACCGCGCCCGTCAGCGCGAAATCGTGCGTCGCCTCCAGCACCAGCATCGCCATCGTCATCGGCCCGCCGACCACCGCCACCGCGAGCGCCGCCATGCCGACCAGCGCGGCGTTGCGTGGGTCGACAACATCGTGACCGACGATCGCCGCCAGGCTGCCGGCGAACAGATGGCCGACGAGCGTACCCAGGAACAACGACGCGAAGAACAGTCCGCCACGAAAGCCGAAGCCGAGCGACACGATCGACGCCGCGCACTTGGCGAGGAAGATCGTCACGATGAACGCCAGCGGTGCACCGAGCGCGAGATCGGCGTGAAGTGCGCCGTGGCCTGCCGACAGTACTTGCGGCGATACGAGCGCGACCGGGATCAGTAGCAGGCCGCCGATCGCCGGCCGCGCCCATTCCGGCAGCTTCGCGCGCCGCGACGCGGTCTCTACCAGCGCCACCGCGCGCATCAGAACGATGCCGATCCCCGCACACAGCGCGCCGAGCCCGGCATAGATCAGATAGTGATGCGTCTCGGTCGGCATCGTTGCGACCGAATCAATGACATAGGGCTGCGTGCCGAGAAGCTGCGCGACCAGCGTGCCGGCAAGGGCCGCCGCGACCACGGGGGCGAGCGCGGTCGGCGTATAGGCACCGATGACGATCTCGAACGCATAGAACGCGCCGGCCAGCGGTGCGCCGAACGCCGCCGCAATGGCGGCACCCGTCCCGGCTCCAACCAGATTGCGCAGGTCGGCACGGCGCAGGTTGAAAACGCGACCGGCGACCGATCCGATCGCGCCGCCGAGCTGTGCGTAGGCCGCCTCTAACCCGACCGAGGCACCAAAGCCGTTGGACAGCATGGTCTGCCCAGAAATCACCAAGCTGTCGGGCACCGACATCCGGCCGCCGTGCAGCGCGTTGGCTTCGACCGCATCGACCATCCGCCGCTTGCGCGACCGGGTCGCCCAGGAGAAGGCTGCAAGGACCATTCCGCCGATCGGCAGCACGACGAGCGCGGTCAGCGGCAGCGCCGGCAACGCACTCAGACGCGCGGCCGACGACAGGCCGAACAGCCCATGCTGCAGCGTCCGCGCGATCGCGCCCTGCAAGACGCTGAACAGCCCCGCCCCTGCCCCGACGAGCGTCGCCAGCACGATGAATGCCGCCTCGCTCGCGCGGACGCGGCGGCGAATCCATTTCAGGAACGAGAGTACTTGCAAGGTCAGATGCCTGGCCGGGGATTCGACCCGGCTCATCTACGTCGCCGCAGGAGTATCAGGACAGGAATTTCATCAGCCCGACCCGCCCGAGACGTCCGGCGCCATTTTGGGATCGGGGTCCTGTGCCTTGCCCTTCGCGGCGCCCGGCTGCTTTGCGCTCATGGCGGTCAGGTAAGCGACGATCGCCGGCACATCGGCTGCGGCAACGGGAGCCTTATAGACCTCACGCATCTTGGTGACCTCCGCGGTCCACTGGTCGGTGGACAGTGGTGGCTGGTTCAGCGCCATGCTCGCCGAATGACACGAGGTGCAGTTGGCGTTGATGACGTCGGCATGCGGGCCGGCGGGATATTGCCCTTCGTCGCTCGGGAGATCGACCGAGGTGGACACCAGCGAGAAGCCGCGGGCCGAGACGCTCGGCGGTGACGGCGCGGTCGGAGCGGCAGGCGGCGCGGCGACGCGGCTGTTGGGGGCACCGATCGCGATCAGCGTCACTGCAGCAATGCCGACGACCCCGAAGGACAGCGTGCCGATGGAAGGCGGTTTCATGGGTGCGTTCCTCAGCCGACGACGATGTTGGTGGTTTCGATGTTGCCGCGCATGAACCCGCCCGGGTTCCAGATCGGCGTCATCGGCTGCGCGATGCCGGCTGTGTTCCAGCAGCGCGACATCAATCTGGTCGGGCCCGCATGCGTGAGCGGAACCTGCGCATCCCAGCGGCGGAAACTGTATTTGCCGTGATCCGGGCCAAGCACCGTCTTGTACCAGGTCTTGCCGTTGTCGGTCGACACATCGACCTTGGCGACGCCGCAATCGCCCCCCATCGCAATGCCGCCCAGCGGGATCGACCGGTCGAACGCGATCGCCTGCCCTTCGTCGAGGCTCGTGACCCAACTGCGCGGAATCATCTTGTTGATCGGGACGGCCGGGAAATCCTTCTGGCCAGGCCGCACGTTCGCGCCTGGAGTGTCAGGGATCTTGTACGCCTTGGCCATCCAGTAACCGTCGTCGGGTGCGGCAAGCACCTCGATGTTGTTCAGCATCTTGACCCAATAGGTCGAATACCAGCCGGGTACGATCAGCCGGACCGGGAAGCCGTTGAGGAGCGGCATCTGTTCGCCGTTCATCCCGAAGGCGAGCATCACTTCGCCGTCGCGTGCGTGGTCGATCGACAATGACTTGGCGAAATCCGGTCCACTCGCGACCACCGGTTGGTCGAGCGCACCGAACCGCACCGCAACCGCGCCCGGCTTCACCCCGGCGATATCGAGCACGTCACGCAGCCGCACGCCGAGCCATTTGGCATTGCCCATCGCCCCGTGCCGCCACTGCGCGCCCGCGACGGGCGGCTGGAACAGCGCACGCGAATTACCCGAGCATTGGTTGATCGCCGCCAGCTCGACGCGTGGCAACTTCAGCAGTTGCGCGAGCGAGATCGACAGCGGCCGCGTGACCGCGCCGTGCACCTTGATCCGGAACGCCTCGACATCGATCGCGGTCGGAATGTCAGCCCAGTGCCAGCGGACGAAGAACTGGTCGTTCGGCGTGAAGACGTCGCCATTGAACACGCTCATCGGCGTTTCCAGCAAAGGCGGGTGGATACGCTGGAGGATCATGTTGCCCTTGCCGGGGAACGCACTGGTCATCGGCCGTTCCGATGGGCCACCCGGCAGATGCAGGTCGACCATGCTCTGCGCCAGCGCGGGTGCGGCGATCAGCGCGCCGCTGCCGATCGCGGCCTCTGCAAGAAAGCGACGGCGGTTAGTCGCCTGCGCCAGTTTCGTATCCAGGCTGTCCACCAGCATTCTCCCGTTATCTCATGATCTGTATGCGCGACCTGTCCGCCGGTCTGCCCGGTACGGGTCGATCGGATGCGCCGGTTCGATCCGGCAGGACGATCAGTTCGGCCCTTTAATTGGCTTGGGCGATGCAGGGCGACACGAACAGGTTTCCGCGCCAGCCACCTGCGACCGTCTTGGCCCCGACCAGTAGCCACATCGCTGCGAGCGCCACCGTGAGGACGGTGCCGACGATCCCGAAAAAGCCGAGCTGGAGCGTCGTGCCGAGCTTGAAGGTGGCGACAGTGTAGACGCCGAGCGGGAAGGTGTAGCCCCACCAGCCGAGGTTGAACGGAATGCCCGCGCGCCAGTAGCGGATCGTGATCAGCGTCGCGAGCGCCAGCCACCACAGCCCGAAGCCCCAGAGCAACAGCCCGGCGATCGTGCCGATCCCTTGCGCCACCGCGCCGATCTGCCCCAGGCCGTTGGCGGCGAGGATCGCGGGCGCGTCGCTACCGAGCACCAGCATCCCGAGCGCACCGGTGCCGATCGGACCGAGCGCGAGCCAGCTCGAAGCGGCCATGCTCTCGTGCGGCAGCTTGTGGAGCGCCATCCGCAGGATCAGGATCGCGAGGATGCCGAACGCGACCGGCACCGAATAGGCCCAGAGGACATACGACGTCGCGAGCACGACGAACTGGTGATGCGCATCCGCCAGATGCGGGGCGAGCAGGCCGCCGCTTGCGCCTGCGACCTCGGCTGCGACCACCGGCAGCAGCCAGACCGCGGTCATCGCATCAAGACTGTGCTGGTGCCGCGTGAACATAAGATACGGGATCGCCACCCCGCAGGCGAGCGACATCGCGACGTCGATCCACCACAATGTCTCCGCGATCGGGATCACGCCCGCGCCGAACCGCGGCAGGCCGAAGGCGAGACATCCGTTGATGATCGTCGCGAGGCCCATCGGGATCGTGCCGATGAACATCGACACGGTGTTGTGCCCGAAGATCCGCCGCGCCTCGTGTCCGAACATCGCCCAGCGCGCGGTGTAGAGCCCGGCGAACAGCGTGAAGAGCGCGATGTTTAAATACCACAGCGCCTCGCCGACCGGGTGCAGCGACGGGCCGACGCCCGGCACCTGCGGCAAGGCGAGCGCGAGGATGCCGGTGCCCATGGTTGCGGCGAACCAGTTGGGGGTGAACTGGCGGATCATCTGGCGCGGCGAGTCGAGCCGGCTGAGGGGCTTCAGGCCATCGAGAACGGGTTTCAAATCGGCGGTCACTTGCCAGTCTCCTTGATGAGATCGGTCAGCGCATCGGCCGCACGGGTACGATAGCGCTCTTTGTGACGCAGCGCGTAGAACGGACGCCGCGGCAGGCTGAGCGGCAGATCGTGCAACGTTCCGGCGGCGATCGCAGGTGCGACGACATGCTGCGACAGGACTGCGACGCCTGCGCCGGCCTCGACCGCGCTACGCACCGCCTCGTTCGACGGCAGGGTCAGCGCCACGGTGAGGTCCGACGGATCGACGCCGCGCTGGCGCAACACCTCCTCGAACGACGAGCGTGTGCCAGATCCCTGCTCGCGGACGATCCAGCGTGCGGCGCGGATCCAGTCCTCGTCGATCGTGTCGGCAGCGCGGTCGCTCACCAGCACCATGCGATCGTTCGCAACCGTCCAGTGTGCGAGTGCGGACTCATCGATGACGCCTTCGACGAAACCGAGTTCGACCGCGCCGTCGAGAACGCGCGCCGCGGCCCCTTCGGTGTTGTCGATCGCCAGTTCGATCGCGATCGCGGGGTAACGCGCATGGAACGCCGCCAGCTGACGCGGCAGCCAATAGCCGGCGATCGTCTGGCTCGCGACCAGCCGCAAAGTGCCACGTTCGAGTCCCGCATATTCGGCCAGTGCAAGTTCCGCGCTGGCGGCACGGCCAAGCACTGCGCGTGCGTCGACCAGAAACATGCGGCCCGCTTCAGACAGTTCGATCCCACGGCCGACCCGGTGGAACAGCGGCACGCCGTGCCGGGCTTCCAGCGCGGCGATGGCAGCGCTTGCGGCTGACTGCGTCACATTGAGCGCTTCGGCAGCGCGCGTCATGTGCTCGCGCTCAGCGACACCGACGAAAATCCTGAGTTGTTCCAGGGTCATGCCCGATCTCCTTGCCCCAATGATAGGGAAAGGAGATCAATCGCACCAACCAAAGATTACGGTTATTCCAATCAGATATACCGATTGGTCATTTCAGAATGTCGATTACCGCCTCACGTTCATCGACCAGTTCGGCAATCGTGCGATCGAGCATCGTTCGCTGGAATGGATCGAGGGTCAGTCCTTCGATACGCGCATACCCACCGCTTTTGCAGTACACCGGCACGCCGCACATCAGCCCTTGCGGGATACCATAGGAGCCATCTGATACCACGCCCATCGACACCCAATTGTCGCCTGCCCCGTGTACCCAGTCGCGTAGATGATCGATCGCTGCATTTGCGGCCGACGCGGCCGAGGACGCACCGCGTACTTCGATGATTGCGGTTCCGCGCTGCGCAACGGTGGGGATCAGTGTCTCGCGGTACCAGACCTCGTCTCCGATACGGTCGGCGAGCTTTTGGCCACCGAGTTCTGCATTCCCCCAGTCGGCAAACATCGTCGGCGAATGGTTTCCCCAGACGACGAGCTTTGTAATCGCATCGACACCGACACCCGCCTTGGCCGCAAGCTGTCCCTGCGCGCGGTTGTGATCGAGGCGGATCATCGACGTGATGTTTTCGGCAGGGAAACCCGGTGCGCTTTGCGCAAGGATCCAGGCATTCGTGTTGGCGGGATTGCCGACGACCAGGATCTTGGCGTCGCGTTTGGCCACTGCGCCCAGCGCTGCGCCCTGCGTCTTGAAGATCGCCGCGTTGGCAGCGAGCAAATCACGGCGCTCCATGCCCTTCGAGCGCGGGCGAGACCCGACCAGCATGGCCGCGTCGATGTCCTTGAAGGCTACCATCGGATCATCTGTGATGATCACATCTGCCAGTAGCGGGAACGCGCAATCTTCCAATTCCATGACCACGCCGCGTACTGCGTCCATCGCCTGCGGCACGTCGAGCAGTTGAAGGATAACGGGCTGGTCCGGTCCGAACACGTCACCCTGCGCGACCCGGAAGAGCAGCGAATAGCAAATCTGTCCTGCGGCACCGCTGATCGCGATCCTGACGGGGGGCTTGGTCATTTCGTAAAGGGCTTTCGTTGGGAGATTACAGACGGTGTAAGACCGATCAACGCGCCGCCAGGGCAAGCGCCGCATCGCGCCCGGATGGCACCAGATTGGCGAGACCTTTTCCTGATCGTACGGCACCGGGAACGTAGATCAGGTTTTGCGCATCCGTACTGATCGGGATCGTCGACGCGGTGGTGTACGTCAGCGTGTCGATCGCAGCGACTTTATTGGTTCCGGCCAGGCTGGCATAGATCCTCGTACCATCGCCCGACGGCCAAACCGCGGTCGGAGCCGCTTGTAGCGGGACGGTTGTCACAGCCTCGAGGCTGTCGGTTCTATAGACCTTGATTGCAGGTCGATCGCCGCCAACGCTGACATAGGCAAAGGAATCGTCCGCGCGCTGGGCGAAGTTGACCGCGTCTGTCGCTGGTCCGGTTTTTATCACTTCGCGTACCGCAAACGGCGGTTTGGCAGCAAAGACCGTGGTCGTGCCGCTCTCGCGGCGTGTCGCCCATATCTGTTTGCCATCTGGCGAGACCGCGATTGCTCCCGCACCTGCACCGGTGCTGGCGACGTGTCCGACAATGCGCCGATGCGCGACGTCGACAACCAGGATGGACGGCTTTGCAGTAAGCGACACAAAGGCATAGCGTCCGTTAGGCGACAGGATGGTCGCGCCCACTCCGCCCTTCGCCGGTATGCGCGTGATCTCCCGCGCGGTCTTAGGATCCACTACCGCGATGGCATGCTCATGGCCGAGCGAAACCCAGAGTTCGTGCCCGTTGGGTGTGAAAGCGACGGCGGTAGGCGACGTCTCGAACACGGTCCGGCCTCGTTCCGTGTTCTTGGCCAGATCTACGAGCGTCACGCTTCTCGTGGCTAGTGTAGCTACGGTCCGCCCATCACGCGCCGCAGCCAGGCGCTGAACGTTCGGGCTGGAAAAGCTGGGCTCAGCCATCCCGCTCTTGGAGAGGTCGATCCATCCCAGTTCGTTGCCCGCTGCAGGATCGATGACAACGATCTTCGTCGATGTAGGGTCAGACACATAGATCCGGTCATGGTGGCTGACGTCGATATCAGCCTTCGACCACGGTGCCTGAACCGCATTGATATCGTAGGCAAAGTCGTCCGCGGCGGGCTCGGCCCAATAGGCCTGAGCGATCGCCGGGACTGGCGCTACGGAGGCCAACATCGCGGCAACCAGAACGATCGCAGCTTTCATCGTTTGATCCTTATCGCGGACCCGGCGGGTGATCGTGCCGGTCCGATGCCGCTAGATCGACCGATATGTCCCTCGCGTCCAACGCATGGTCGCGATGATTTCAATGCGAAATCGCAATCATAGATCGGCGACCGTTCTTTTTAAATGATCGGAATGACCGTAGTTATGCGTTGGACCGACCGCCCCGCCGCGATCATCTACACCGTCACGCTCGGCATCCATCGAGACGCGCGGAGACTTCCTCATGGCAACACAACCGATCTACGATCTCACTCCCGAGACACTCGTTGCTTCTAAGCCTGTACGTCGACATCTCGCAATCGTGCCCGATGTGGGCAATTATGACGAGCTGGAAAGGGCCGCTCCAGGCATCGCATCGCGCGGCGTCCATCCTGCCACGTTGGGACTGCTCGTCGGCGTGTATGCAGCCATGTTGCTGACTTTCTGGACCCTCTTCGCGCGTGATGCAGCTACGGCACTTGTCCTGACGGTCGTGTCAGTCTTCATGATCCTGTATTTCGCTCTGATCGCAGGCGGCGTCGTACTCGCCGATACTCCCGCCCCCGGCGAGCATCTCCGCTCGTTTCCGGAGTTCATCAAGGGCCCGGTCGATATTCTGACGGGCACGATCACAGGGCGCGAAGCGGCTGTACAGATGCTCTTTCTCCCGGCCTGCATGGCCGTGCTAGCAACGATCATCGGCATCATCACTCGCGTGTCGTAAATGGTATGACTAGGGGCATGACGATGAAATCACGCACGACCTTGCTGATAGCGATAGCCTTGTCCGGATCGACGGCCGCTATAGCGCAAACAGACAGCTTCGCGTCCGCTATGGATGCGGCGATGATGCGGATGCACGGCGCGATGATGACCGGTTATTCGAGCGATCCCGATCGCGACTTCGCAAGGATGATGATTCCCCATCACCAAGGCGCGATCGACATGGCCGAAGTCGAACTGCGCTATGGCAAGGACGAACGCCTGCGCCGACTCGCGCAGGGAATCATCGTCGAACAACGCCAGGAAATCGCGGTGATGAAGGGCATCCTATCCGACGACGGCGCGTTGCCACCTCATACTGAACCGACCGCTACTGGTCACCCCCATCACGGAGACCGTCCATGAGGCGTTTCACCCTAACCGCCTGCGCCGCCTTGTGTTTCTCGGGCCCTGCGTCTGCACAGCAAGTGCCGAACGCGATCCCCGACGTCCCCGTCAGCACACAGGACCGGTTCTACACCTCGGACCAGTTCTCCAACACCGTGTCGGTGATCGATCCATCGACCAACACGCTGCTCGGCGTCATCAAGCTCGGTGACCAGACCCCCGCGAACCTCAGCCCGCTCTACAAGGGACAGCTGCTCGTCCACGGCATGGGCTTCTCGCCCGATCGCAAGACGCTGGCGGTAATCTCGATCGGCTCGAACTCGGTGACGTTCATCGACACTGCGACCAATGCCGTGAAGCACACGACCTATGTGGGCCGATCGCCGCACGAAGCGTTCTTCCGCCCCGACGGTCGCGAAGTCTGGGTCGCGGTGCGCGGCGAGGATTATATCCAGGTACTCGACGGCAAGACCTTCGCGCCGACCACGCGCATCCCCGTCCCCAACGGCCCCGGCATGACGATATTCTCGCCGAACGGAAAATACGGTTACGTCTGTTCGAGCTTCACACCCGAGACCGTGGTGATCGACACCGCCTCGAAGAAGATCGTCGGTCGCGTCAAGCAGGCGAGCCCGTTCTGCCCTGACATTGCCGCGACGCCCGATGGCAAGCAGGTCTGGTTGACGCTGAAGGACGTCGGCAAGGTCATGGTGTTCGATGCCAAGCCACCGTTCGCGGTGCTCAAGACGTTCGATACTGGCGCCATCACCAACCACGTCAACATCGCCCGCACCAAGAACGGCCAGTTCGCCTATGTGACGGTCGGTACCGAGAACGTCGTGAAGGTGTTCCGCACCACCGACTTTGCACAGGTCGCGAGCATCCCGGTCGGCGCGCTGCCGCACGGCTTGTGGCCGTCGGGCGACGGCACTCGGATGTATGTCGGGCTGGAGAACGCCGATGCGGTCGCGGCGATCGACACGGCGAGCAACACCGTCATCGCGACGATTCCGATCGGTCAGGGGCCGCAGGGCGTAGCCTATGTTCCCGGCGCGGTGCCGAGCGGCGACGGCAAAACGAACCTTGTGCCGCTCGCGCAGGCAGGCATGAAAGTTCAGCTGACGCTTGGCGGGACCGGTCAAAGCCAGGTGACGCTCTTCGACCAAGGCCAGGTGCAGATCCTGCAAGCCGCCGTCGCCGGGCTCATGCCCAAGATGCCCTATGTCCTCGGGTTGTCGAACCGTGCAGATGGCAGCGGCCCGATCCAGCCTCTGGCGAAGTTCATGACCAATCCCGCCGGCAGCGCGATCGTCAATGCGATCGGCCCGCTGCGCCAGGTTGTCAGCGAGGCCAAGGGCGACGTGCGTCGCTACCTCGTCGTCGCTCCGGGCGATCCGATGACGATCGGTGCGGCGGTGCAGGTCCAGAAATAGCTATCCTTCGATGCTGGCCGTATCCTTCCCGACGCCGGTGCGTTGGGCAGGAAACGGAGTAGATCATGACAGTACTCGCTCGCGCCGAACGGAACCTCATAGTGCGGTGTCTCGATCCGCTGAACGCGGAGGCGCGGCCGGAAAGCCTCATCGCTTCGTTCCTGACCCCACAGGCGCACTTCTACATCCGCAGTCACGGGCCGATACCGGACCTGCCCGTGGACCATCGGATCGCGATCGACGGTCTGGTGAATCGCCCCGGATGGTTCAGCGTGGCGGAACTGCAAGCGGCGTTTCCCGTGCGGACCGTCGCGGCGACGATGCAGTGCGCGGGAAATCGGCGCGCGCATCTTCAGGGCGTGGCGGAAACGTCGGGCGATCCGTGGGATGTCGGCGCGATCGGCAATGCCGAATGGACCGGCGTATCGCTTGCCGACGTCCTTGCCGCTGCGGGCATCGGCGACGGTGCGGCATTCGTCGCGGCGACTGGTGCCGATGAGGTCGATGTCGATGGCGACAAGGCGCCGTATGGCGCGTCGATCTCGCTCGCGAAGGCGTGCAGCCCGGACGTGCTCCTCGCCTGGGCCATGAACGGTGAGCCGCTCGCGCCCGAGCATGGTGCACCGCTACGGCTCGTCGTTCCAGGCTATGCCGGCGTGCGCAGTCCCAAATGGCTTACCAGGATCGAGGTTCGGGACCGCCCGTCCGATGCTCCAATCCAGGCGAAGGACTACAAGCTCTTCCCTGCCGACGTCGCCAAAGACGACGCCGATTGGGACGCCGGAATGACGATCGAGGAGATGCCCCTGAATGCGGCCATCTGCTCGCCGGTGGATGGTGCCCGGCTCGATGTCTGTCGCTGCGTTATCCAAGGGTACGCGATCGCTTCCGGGCGGGCGGTATCGCGGGTCGAGATCTCGGCGAATGGTGGAATGGACTGGATTCAGGCCGTGATCGACCACCCGCCGGGGGCACCGTGGAGTTGGTCGCAATGGGAGGCGGTGGTCGATCTCGTACCAGGAATTCACGTGTTGGTCGTCCGCGCCGTCGACGGAGCCGGGCAGATGCAACCAGAACAGCCTAATGCGATTTGGAATTTCGCTGGCTATCTGTCGACGGCGTGGCACAGGGTCACGGTGACGGTTGCGAACGGCGCGGAGACGCTCAAGGATAGGTAAGGCCCTGAATAGACGGCGATGCCACGGCATCCTTCCGATTTGGGGAGCTCGCACCACACTAGCCGCATGCCTTGTTGCTTGCGCGACAGGAGAGGTCGGTTACCCGATCCAACGCCGCGCAGGTTCCTGGCGCCGAGTGTCCTCGTTTGCGAGGGCGCGACGGAGGTCGGGCTTGTGCGTGGACTGGATTTATACTGGACCGAGGGTGGCGGTCGCGCGATCGGCAGCTGTGGCGTGGCGTGGCACTGGCGGACGGAGCCAGATCGAACATGCTGCAGCGCGCGCTAACCTTCGCCAACGCGGGATATCGAACCGGCCTGGTCCACGATTCTGACACGGAACTTGACGCGGCTGAGTTGGCCGCGCTCACCGCCGCTGGCGTGACCCGGTTCTTCTGGGACGAGCCGAATATGACCGAGATGCAGATCTTCGCCTCCATCGAAAGAGACGGCGTCGTTCCGCTGCTCGACATCGCGCGAGAGTGGAACGGCGAGCTCTCGGTGAACGACCAAATTCGCGCGAGAAAGGCGGGGCTAGAGGTTGATGACGGGTCCCTCGGCTTTACAGTGGAGGAACGCGGTTTGCTCGGAGCCGCCGCAACGAAAGGCAAGTGGTTCAAGACCGTGAGCTATGCGGAGATGGTGGGCCGAGACGTGGTCGGCCCGCGCATCGAGGCGAGCGCCGGAACGCTCGTCGCGACGTTGCATTCACTGCGCGCTTGGATGGTGAACGGGGACGAGGCGGTCTGACGTAACGCTGTTCCACCTTCCTTCCGGGTCGATTATCGCCCCCGCCGGCTGCGGCAAGCCACAGACGATCGTCGACGCTCTCGCCGAACACGACGGCGCGCCGGTGCTAGTGCTGACCCAAACCAACGCGGGCGTCACCGCCCTGCGACTGCGGCTGAACCGCGCCGCGGTCCCGTCGACGCGCTATAGGCTCGCAACGATCGACGGCTGGGCCCTAAAGCTGATCAGTCTTTATCCCGGCCTCGCGGGCCGCCGTAACGGTGACGGCGTGATCGATTATCCGGCGACCCGCGGCGCTGCCGTCGCGATTGTGGAGAGCGGGGTGCTCTCGCCGGTGCTACGGGCCATCTACGGTCGTTTGGTCGTCGACGAATATCAGGACTGCTCGGCTCAACAGCACTGGCTAATCCGCGCGCTTGCGGCGGAATTGCCCTCTCCCGTGCTCGGTGATCCCCTGCAGTGTGTGTTCGATTTCAACGGCGCCCCTACCGACTGGACGCTGGACGTGCTGGCGGCCTTTCCTACCGTCCTACAGCTAGATGAGCCGCACCGCTGGATGAATGCGGGTCAGGAGGAGTTCTGTCGATGGCTACTCGACATTCGGGAACCCCTTCTACGCGGCACTTCCATCGATTTAGAGAACGCGCCGGCTAATCTTCGCTGGCAGGTATTCCCCGCGGACGTCGGGGAAAGGTTGCCTGCGCGAATGGCTGCAGTGCTGGCGGAATCGGAGAATTTTCTACCGGACCACAAGCTGATGGTGATCGCTGACTCCCAGCCGGTGAGCACGCGGTTGGACTTCGCGAGAGCAACGCGCGGGATGCAGGTAGTTGAACCTGTTGATCTGAAGGACATGATAGAGGCTGCCGCGAGGATCGACGCGACCGTCGGCGTCGCTCGTCTGAACGCCGTCATCGGCTTCGTTCGAGATACGATGAAGGGGCCAGCGTGGTCGTGCGGCAACGCCGGCCCCTTCGCCAAGTCCAAGGCAGTTTCAGGCCGCGTCCTGCTCCAACCATGGTGCCAGGATCGCCGCGTCGTTCGCAGCCTTCTCGAACTTGGCCGTGAACCGCCGTTGCCGATGAGCATCGAGCGCGGCGATGTAGCCGCGACCTTCACGCAACTGGATAACACGACGCAGGATCCGGTCTTCGACCGCATCCGCCTCGGCCCGCGGGTCGGTCAACCTGCGCCACCGGGCGAGCAGTAGTGCCGTCGAGATCACGTCGATCTCGCACGCGCTTTGCACATCGTCCCATCGTCCAGTGTAGATCAGGTTCGTGACCGCGAATGGCGGGCAGGTCAGCTTGCCCGGGATATCCATAACCGCAAGCACCTCGGCCAGATGGATCGGCTTCATGCGCATGCCGGCGGTATATGCACGCGCCAGATCGAGGTGGCGGTCCTTGTGAAAGCCACCGTTTGCCAGCCAGCGCCAACCGTGCGGCAGGGTCAGGCCGTGGCGCATGCACCCGCTGATCATCAGCGGCAGGTCATGGGCAAGGCCCATCCAAGTGCAGATTTCGGCGTCCGCAGGTGCCTCTGACAAGACTTGCAGGATGCCGGCGAGCACGTCTCGCTCGCTGTGATCCGGCGCAGACAGCGTTACGAAGCGCTGCACGTCGATGCCGCCCTGCGAATCCTCGACGAGCACCATCATCGCGGCAGTCGTAATCGTCTGGAACGGCCACCTGGGGCACGTCAGCGGGTCTTCGCTGCGCTGGTACCCGCGCCGGATCGGCTTGTCGTCAGCGGGAACCCACCGTTCCATCTGCTGGTATCGCTTGTGAGCGGTGTCGTCGATCACGGCCGACTCAATGTCGAGCACGATCCAGGAACGCGGACCGCGCGGGGTGGTGATGGTGTCGATCTTCATGATGGTCTCCGAATTGGGTAATCGGCGGGCGCAACGTGCGCCCGCCGGGGATTTCACGAGAAGCGGATGGGGGCGTCGATGGGCGCGTTCGATGCGGCCCAATCGCCGCCGAAGGGCATGAAGCGGTTGCCGTCGAGGAGCTCGGCGTCGCGGCTTTCAGCAGCCTTGTGGATCCGCATCGTCGCGAGACGCACACCCCGCACCAGATGCTGGGGCAGTCCCGGACCTCGCTGCAACAAGCCGCGATCGCCGACCCAGATCGTCATCTTTTCGCGGGGCGACACAAAGGCGAGCCGATCCTCTCCCCATATGAAGGCTTGGCAGTCGCTGATGACATCGACCGACAGGACGTCGCGCAGGACGACTGTGTAGCCTGATGGACGCTTCGCCTTCGTGTTAGCCCAATGTGCGCAGATGACGTCGCGGTCCGCCTGCTGGGCGAGCCGCGCGAGTTCCATGCCACGTTGAACGCCGTCGAGGCCGGTAGCGCAGAACAGGATGCTTTCTAGCGCAGGCTTAAACGTCGGCACGCCAGCGAGCTGCCGCAGAGCAAGCATCCAGTTCTGGTGCCGGGCCTGCATCGGCAAGGTCTTGGTCGTCGTCATATCATTACTCCATTGCGTGACGGCCTGTCGGCCGAAGCATTTTTCCATCTTCCATGGTGCTCATCACTTTCCCTCCAGAACGGGATCAGTTGACCGTGCGGGGCACGTGTCGCGCGGACACCGCCACCAGCGTCTCGATCGCGCGGCGCAGGCGGCGGACCGAGCGGGTGTTGCGAAACAGGCGCAGCAGTGACGCCTCGGCAGCGACCTCAATGTGCGGCAGCGCCGATGGCGGCAGTCCGGCGTCGCGGGCGACTGATCGCCAGAGGTTGGCGAGGACCAGTTCGGCATGCTCCGGCCCGGGGCCGGCCACCTCGACCACATCGACCCGTGACAGCAGCGGAGCTGGCAGTCGATCTATCCGGTTAGCGGTCAGCACCCAGTTGACGTGAGACAGGTCGATCTCAACGGCGAGACAGCCGTCGAAGAAGCGGGCGGCGGTCGACCGTTCGAGCATACCGCGCAACGTCGCGACCGGATCGCCGTTGTCACCGCATGCTACCTTCTCGACCTCGTCGATGACGACGACGGGGTTGGCGGTGCCGGTCCGCAACATCGTCATCGCCGGCAAACATGGCTGCGTATGGCGAAATCCGCGCGGGTTGCCTGCCAGCTCGACGTTGGAGTTCACCCCGGCGAACGACAACACGGCGTCACCGCATCCCGACAGCGCGCCGAGGCGCCTCGCGAGGTGGGTTTTGCCTGCACCCGGCGGGCCGACCAGCAATACCGGCCGCAACGACAACCATGGCCGCCCCGCCCATAGGCTGAACGCCGCCTGGTCGGCGATCCGATCAATCGCGGCTGTCATCCACGGCGCTTCGGCCCTTAGAGCTGCTGCGATGCGCGGTTCTTTGTCCTGTCGCGCCCGTGTCAGTGTCGATGCCCCCGCCAGCGGCAATGGCGTGGTCAGCGGTTCATACAA
Organism: Sphingomonas sp. Leaf357; assembly: GCF_001423845.1. NCBI lineage: Bacteria > Pseudomonadati > Pseudomonadota > Alphaproteobacteria > Sphingomonadales > Sphingomonadaceae > Sphingomonas > Sphingomonas sp. Leaf357. Next base: position 626,282 of record NZ_LMPM01000002.1, read on the forward strand.
CGTCGCGATTGATGTCATCCACTCGGCGCCGTTGCCCTCGCTGGGAATCGAACGACACGGGCGGATGTATGCTTTGCCGTCGACAACCATCACAGCCGCACCTGTGCGTCCGGGGTGGAAATCCAGGCTTCGGTCGCGGCAACCAGCGACTCGCAATCCTCGCGGCTTTTCAGCCACAGCCGCCACGTCGCTTTCACGCGCGCGGCGAGATGTTCGCGGATCGCACCGTGGTGGCCGGTTCGGTGGGCCTCGGCCAGATCCGCCCGTGTCATGGGCACGAACGGGATGCCGTTCGCGTGCGCGATCGCATCGAACGAAGTGGCGCCGGTGCCCCCGTAGGCATCGGCCACGTCGATCACCTCAGCCTTAAAGACCATATCCAGCTCGCGCAGCATCCTGGCCGCCGCGATCGTATCGCGCGCGGTCTCGGCAACGGCGATGAGCGAGGGCACCACGATGTCCTCCCCACGCCACAGCAGCAGTCGCTCCGGCGGGATGTGAAAAGCGTCCGCCAACCAGGATATCGTCTCGGCGGGGTCGTCGGTCACGGTGGTACTGTGCGCGGTCAGATCGAATCCTAGGCGACCGAACCTGTAATGGCAGGTCAGCATGGCGGCGCCGACCAGCAGCGTACGTGCGGGACGTTCCCCCAGTGCGAACTGGTGGATCCAGGATGTGGCGAGAACGACGGTGTCGGTGGGCATGGATATTCCTCAAAACGAAAGCGGCCCGGCCATCACGAGGATGACCGGGCCGATGGTGCGTTGGTGGCGCTGGCGGTGTTCAGGCGGTGGCGAAGGCGCGCTCGTCCTCCTCTCTCCGCAACCTGGCGGTAACTCGTTCCAACGCAGCGGCGACATCGGCGTGCAGCGCGCGCGGACGGCACCAGCGCATCAACTCGCAATCGACAAAGGCCGACAGGTGCGCCAGGTCCGGTGTTGCTTCAATGTGCCGAGCCAACGCCGCCATTGGTCGCGTCACCAGCGCCTCGGTGGCGGCGCGCGACGCGGTCCACGCGAAATGCAGGCACATGGTAGCGACCGCGTCTTCCATTACATAGCGGCGGATGCGTTCGGTTTCGCCGGCTTCCCATAATGCTGCAACATCACCGCCCGAGACGTCCGTCTTCACCGGGATGCCGACTGCATTGCACAGATCTGCCAGCCCGACCTTGCGACCGAAGGACGAATATTGGTCGGCAAGATCGGCATGCTCGCCGCCGAAGCGAGGCGCCGCAGCGTGGTCGGCGATCGCCTTCAGGTTCCACAGCCTTGCCCGCTGGGCGGCGAGCCGCAGGACAAGCGCGTCGAACTGGCGACCGTTATAGCTGGTCACGACGTCCACCGCCGCCATCCGCCGGTCGGCCTCGCGGATCAGATCGGCCTCTTGCGTATCACCGGACACGACCAGCGCGGCGATATCAAAGGTCCACTCGCCGCCCCGGCTTCGCGCTTCGGCGAATCCGGCAGCGACCGGCATGTGGGTCGGCCACGGCGGGAACGATCCGTCCGGCGTCTGCGGCGCGATGGTCTCGAGATCGTAGGCCAGCACCGCGCCTGGAGCGCGCGTGTGGTCCGGCAAGCGCAGGGATGCGCGCATGGTTCACCTCATTCATGGAAGCGGGGCTCGCCCGCGGGACGATCAGAGCGCCGGGGCCGGCGCGAAAACGCACCTTTTCCCTTCAACACCCTGATCGCAGACCCCGGTCGCCAGCCGGCTTTTCCATCGATTGCACAAGCGAAAGGCAACTGCGCGGGGCAATCTCAACGCGCCTTTAATGCATTCATTGTCATAACTGCAGGATGCAGAACACGGCGCATGACGCAAACGCAGACAACGATGCCCCGCAGAACCCTTATTTCAGCCCGACTCTAGACCATCTGGAGCGACGTCTCGGCGTGCCGGTGCCGTCAGACCAAGTGGCCTGCCGCGACTGTCCGGCGTCGATCTGGTATTGGGACGAGCAAGAGAATCTGCTCTGCCGCTGTTCGGCGATGCACATGATGACGTGGGGCGCGGGCGAACCGCCGATCCTATTTTGCGATGGCCGGGAGCAAGCAGTTGCAAGGATGATCGCAGAACGTGCGTCTCAGCGCCCCTGACCGCGATCCGGCGGGAACGGGCGTTTCGCTAGATTAGATGGTGTTAACGCGTCCTTCGTTTCACCCGCCATGCCCGACGCGGGCTGCATTTCGGCCAATCCGCCACCCTTTTCCCAATGCCGGGTCAAGGTATCGCGTTGGGCGGCCGCGAGGGCGAGGATCGACTGCCGATCCGCCGATGCCACAGGCATTCGCGGCCCCGGCCTTGCCGGACCGACACCCCGACGCGCGGGCACGCGTTCGGCGGCCACGGGCACTGCCGCTTGCGGCATTGGCGTCCGCTCGGTCCGAAGTGTCGCCGCGGTATCGGCAAACGACCTTTGCAGAGCGGGTTGGTGACGCCATAGGTCGGCGATGCGCCGCAGGTCGGTTGGTGCCTTCGCCGACAGCGTCCATCCCCCGGGTTCATGAACGGCATCGCCGGCATGGATGGCAAGATGGCCGGCCAGACGCGATATCTCGCCATTCTGACGATCGGCGATCTTATTCAGCCTTGCCTGTGCATCACGCGACATGATGGTGCTGTGCGCAATGCCGAAGCGGGCGAGAACGGCATCATCAACAACACAACGGTCATCATCGTCGAACGCGATCAGGATACGCTCGGCTTCCACAGTGTTCAGCATGGCGTCGAGCGCTTCGGTTGCCTCGTGTGCGGCGACGTCGCGGAGCGCGTGCGCCTCGCGCTGCTGACGCTCTTCTTCCTGCTCCTGCCGCAGGCGCTCGGCTTCGACGCGCTGCCGTTCGAGGCGATCTCGGCGCAGCCGCTCACGCTTGGCCGTCGCTTCGGCCTCCCGGCGTTCGAGCAACTGGAATATCTCCGCGAGATCACGGTCGGCCGCATCGCTATCGAGCGCATTTTCCTGCTTCGGCAGTAATATCCTGCGGTCGGCAGGACTGCGCACGCCCCCGATCGACAGGCTGATCCCGCGCGAGACCGCTGCTTGCGCCACTAGGCCGGCTAAACGGCCTTGCGTAGAGATGAGCGAAGGAGACGGTGTCGGCGTTATAGCGGCGACGGACAGCGCGGGCATGGAATCGAGAGCGCCTCGATCCACGACGTTCGGAATTGCCCCGAGCCGATGCTGTCGAAGGCGCACCGCCGAAACGCTCGGCATTGACGTGATCGCAGATACCGTCGTTATTGCCGCCATCGCGGGCACCGTCGCGATCGGCCGGACGATCGATTGCAAATTTGCAACTGACAGGGCCAAGGGCGTGGGCAGCGCATCGTGGCCGATACCAGCCGCGGCTTGGGCAACGTTGCTGATCACCCACACTGACCGGAGCGGCGCGGCGATCGACAGAGCCGGCGCAGTCGTCATAGCGATAACCAATGGTGCGGCACGTTCCTCAACTCGATCGATCAGTGCCATACCGGCCGCTGCCGCCTCCTGCGCGTGCCGCAGTTGCTCGTCGAGCAGCGCCGCTTCGCCCGCAAGGCTTTTCTCCCAGTTGCGCTCGTTGACGGCGTCCCTTTCACCACGGCGCACCCGCGCGGTTCTCGCAGGCCCGAGATGCTTCTGCGCCGGGTTGGGCAACCCGCGTTCGGTATTGGACAAGGCGGTGTAGCGAATGTTGAGCCCTGCCTCCTGCACTACCTCCGTCTGCACACGCGCGTACAGATGCCGCATCACCTCGAAGGCTTCTGGATTGTCGATCTCGCGCCGCATCATCTTGCCGATGTCCCACTCGTGGTCGCCGGTACGAACGAGAGGACGGGTCGAGGACAGAAGGTGCAGATGCCAGTTGCGCTGGTCGCCCTCTGCCGATGGCGGATGCAGCGCCAGTGCAAACGGGAGATCACGGTCGCCAAATTGCTCCTCCGCGAAGCGCTGGCCGATCTCAAACATTCTTTCGATACCGCCGTCCATTTCCAGCAACTGGTATGGGACGTTGGCGATGGCGTGGAACAGCACCTTGGCGCCAGCCTGCGCCTCGCGATTGAACATCTCGACGGCTTCGAGAGCGGCGACTGCCTCCTCGACCGTATCGCCGACGTTGGACTTGAACAGGATACGGCCATCGGCCGTTTCATGCGCACCCCGCCAAATATAAAGCGTCGCGCGCCGACCTACCCCTGCCTTGGTCCCATGGCCGTAGTAGCGTACGCGGAAGAAGATGCCGGCGCGTCCTGCGCGGTCGATAATCTGGCCGGAGTAGCGCGGCAATTGCGATGCGGCGGCGAGCCAACCGCTCCGCGTTGGCCGGTGAGCCTGCGGCTTGCGTTCGATCACGGTCCGCGGTCGGTCTCCTGGTTGGACCCGGATGCGCTTCCACAACGCCCGACTACGCCGGTCCGCTTCGCGCAATTCCTGCTGCAATCCCCGCTCCGCGTTGCGGTATTCCCGAGCTTCCTGTTTCTCGGCCTTCCGAGCCCCTCGGATGATCTTCGCGAGCGCGCCGGTCCGTTTGCGCACGATCCGGTGAGCCTCGGCAGCGCTGACCGAGGTCCATACCTCACCGGAATTGCAAATTTGAAATTCCACTGCGCGAATCCGTAAAAACAATACAGGGGGGGTGTTCATCAAGGCACGGGAAACGTGGCGCGATGCTTTCAGCGAGCTGAAAGATTTATTTCGCCAACACCCCCTCTTGAACTTCACTATCTTACCACCTGACGCCTGCCCCCTCAATGTCGCTACTTTTCCATTTACCGCTCAGTGAAGGGGGGTCCGGTAAATAAAGTCGCGCCGAACTGGTTGATGGCTCCTGAAAGGAGCCAGACCATGCATGATGACAGCCAGTCGACCGGTGTTGCCAGAAAGACCATCGATATGCAGGGCGAAGTAGCAGGGAGTGCGAGCGAGGCCACGCTCATCGCGCGCCATACGACCAATGCGCTCAGGCGGCGGGCTCTGCTCGCGGCCGGCACGACGCTGGTCAAGCGTGACCCCAAGGACATCGCCGGAGCCATCGCGCTGGGCTTCGTCCTGCGTGGTCGCGGACTGGGCGCTGCCGACAGCTGGCGGCTAGATGGCCTGCTGAGCGGAAGCGTCGACGAGCTGACCCGGCGCCTGACCGAGGCGGCGCACCATCTGCCCGGCGGCGATGCCGGCGCCGTGCTGGTGCGCGCGATCGACCTTGCCGCTGCCGAACTGGCGGCGAAAGGCGAATACGCGGCGTGGAAGCGCCGCGCCGACCGCTATTTCAAGGAGCATGACGCGTGGCTCGCCGCCGACGAGGACATGCGCCTCACCGGTGCCTGGCGGCAGCGCCGCATGACGATGGGTCAGCAGGATCTGATCCGCGCGACCTGCGCACTGTGGGAAACCGATCTTCCTGGACATCTGCTGCGCGGCAGCGCGCACGACTGGCTCGACGCCGCGCGCGCCAACCTGCGCTACAAGGGACTGGGCGCGTGACGACGACCTTCGGCTGGACCGACCGTCACGGTGTCACGCACGACCTCTCCACCCACGACGACATCGAGCGCGAGCGACAGGAGGTCAGGCAGGAACTGCTCGATCTGCGCGCAACGCTCGCGAGTGCCGATGACGCCGTGTTCGTGGCGGCGTACGATAAGGCGGCGGCGCTTGGCGAGCGGCTGATGGCGCTGCAGCAGGACCTGCAGTGCTTCATCCGGCACGAGGCGATGCGCGCTACGGCGATGATCGCGCAGATCGAACTCGACGCCGCGTTCCTGCGCAGCCTGCACCGCAGCTACGAGCAGCGTGAGGCATGCGGTGACGATCCCGCGGCCTTGGCCGTGCCTCCGACGCCTGACCAGATGTCGGTGCTGCGGCGGCAGGCGATCCGCGAGGGCCGGGAGGCGATCATCCCTTCCACGTTTGGCGAAGCGCACGCCCTGTTGTTCGCGCATTCGGCAACCCGCCGGGCACCGCTGCCGGTGAGAGCGCCCGGTTTCGAATGGACCGATCGCGACATGCACTATCATCAGGTGCGTGACCTGCGGCAGATCGAGCGCGAATATGTCGCGCTGGCGAATGACCTCTCGCGCCTTCGGCCGCAGCTGGCGGCCGATGTCCCGATCCGGGACGCGATCAAGGCGCTGGAAGCAGGTCGACTCGCGGTGGACCGGGTGTCGATCCTAGAAAGGACCATGACCCGATGGACCACGCACGTGATCGCTGTTGCCCGCAGCAACTTCATGGCGTTCCTTGACGAGCTGGAGAAGTCCGATGGCCGCGATGTCTAGCACCAGCGCGCTGCGCTTCCGGCAGCCGCCAAGTCATTTGATGGCCAGCGTTGCCGCCGGCATCGCTGTGGAGATCGCGGCCGACCCCGATGCCGTCCCGGCGGCCGTTCTCTGCAAGGCGAAGCACTGGTGGGCCGCGTCCGCGGCGGGCATCCACATCATGGGACATGAGACGCGACGCGCTGGATGGCGCCATGGGCGACTGCCCGGCTTGCGTGACATCGTGGAGGAATTTCACCCCGTGTTCGACCGGATGATGGTCATGGCCCGCCGTCACGAGAAGAACGTGCCGCCCGAGCGGGAGACGGCGCTTCGGTCGCCGGCCAGCACCAAGGATCTATGGCAGGCGGCGATCTACCGCTGGTCGAGCTGGTCTGGCGTCGATACCGATCTCTGCCAGATATATTGTGACCGCAGCGGCAAGCTGGCCGATGATCCTGCGTACGCCGGACATGCTTATGACGCCGACCACGCCTTGGACGAACTGCTTCGCCAGGTGCTCGACGTCACTCTTATAGACTGGATCGGCCTGCTCGAGACGCTGCGGGTCACATGGCCGGCGATGTTCGACGCCACCTGGCGCCGCGACGCCAAGGCCGTGGACCGGCTCTCGCGCCAGAACCGGCGCCTGCCGGACATGCCGTTCCTGCGCGTCAGGAAGGAGCCCGCCGACAAGCTGCGGACCGTCGTCGCGATCTTCTGGGAAGCCGAGCGGCTGTTCGAGCTCATGCACGCTATCGGTGGTCGGCGCCGAGTCACGATGACCAGGCTGCTGTCGGCGCTCGCATCCACCTCGATGCTGGGCGCCGCCGTGGCGGCGGACGATTCGACCGGTCGCTACGTCGGCAGCATGTGGTGTCATCGCGGCGCGCTGGCCCTGCTGTTCGACGAGGGGCTGGCGACAGGCCATGACGCTCGTCACCCGCATCGATCGCTCGGCCCCGGCGGCGATGTCGGTGTAACCGACGAGATCGTGGGTTGCGTCAGCGACGCAGCTCTCGACCTCGCCGGCTTCAATGCACGCACCGCGCCACCCTTCGCACTCGATTCGCGACTGCGCGACGTCCAGGGTGAGGAACCCGTCGCCTTCTTCGCAGGGCGCGACGTTCGGTCGCTGGCGATCCGCTTCCTGCTCGAGGTGCGGGCGTGGCTCGGCGAATCGAAGGGGCGAAAGGCGGTTCTGGGGCCGCCGCTGTTCGAGATCGAAACCCCGAGTGCGATCGGCCGCCTTGCGCTGCTGACGATCGCGCGCGTCTGCCCCGATACGGCGCGGTCGATCATGCGAGAGGCCGTCGATGCCAAGATCGCCAGGACTGGCGGCTTGCATCCCAACGCCACGCCGGCCTTGGGTGACGTCGTGGCCAATCCACGCCGTTGGCGCGCGCTGTTCGGTGTGACGGCGCCAGTCATCTCTGTCGCCGCGCGCTCCGAGTGGCTGGGCAAGGACATCCTGAGCGGAATGGTGGGCAAGTTGCGCGAGGATGCCAGTCGTTTCGTGTCGCCCGATCCGGCGTCGCTCGGCCATACCACCTGCTTCGTGCCGTCGGCATGGTTCGAACCATATCGTGAAACGGCGATGCTTCAGATCGCTTGGGAGAATGTCGGCCGCGACCACGAGACGGCATTCCCCGGCTGCTTCGATCGTTCGATCCCGGCGGACGAACTCGCCTTCTGCCTACGGGTCGCGGCGCGCCAGCAGGTCGCTGCGACCGACATGCTGCTCGACCCCCATTGCCGCCAGCCAGACAGCGTTCGGTCGCCCAACCGCGGACGGGCAGGAACCGGGTCGCCAGCGCCGCCGCTACCGCCGACCGCGTCACAGCGGCTCCTGCTCGGACGGCTGAGGCTCGCCGGGATGGGGGGTCCGGTAAATCCGAAGGCCCCCAAGCGATAATTGCTCTCCCGCTCGCCGGCGATCCGCCGCGCGACGGGAGACAGACCGTGACCGACCAGACCGACTTCACCCAGATCGCCGCCGATTTCGCGGCAGCCCTCAAGCCTGTCGACGCGCCCGATGATCTTGCAGCCGTCCGAGACGCCACTGCGGCAGATGACATCGCCTCCGATGAAGAAGGAGAGGCAGTCATCTTGCCGGGAGACGACATCGACCCGGATACTACGACTGCGGTCGGCGACGAAGCAGAGACGGACGAAACGACCGTATCGCAGGGCAGCGCTGGCCCCGCGGCCTCAGAAAAGTCGCTGACGCAGGAGAAACGGGCCGGAGACGCGGATGGCAATTTCGAGGGCGGCACCGCGCACTTGGTTGGCGGCGATCCGCTGGGAACGGAGAGCGCCGAAACCAGGACCGACGGCGGCATCTTCGCCGAATTCCCCGCCGCACCGCGGCAGCCAGGCGAGTTCAAGGTCACGCTGTGCGACCTTCTCATCGGCGACCAGTCGCCGGGCGGCATCTACGACTTCGACAGCGGCGCAGGGGAAGCACTGCTCCACGCGGTTCGGACGCCGGAGAATATCGCGCCCATCGTGGTGATGAAGGTCGACAACGATTGGCACGTCGTTGACGGCTGGGCGCGCGTCACAGCCATGCGCTTCGAGTTTGGCAACACCGCAAATTTCCCGGTTCGTGCTATCGAATGGAATGGCACGCACGACGCGGGCCTCTACAACCGTTTCGCCGCGACGTTCCTGACGCTCAAGTCCCGCAAGATCGACAAGTCGATCCTACTCCTCCAGTTCCACCTCGCCTGGAAGGTGCCGCAGCTCGTACTGGGCGCGCGGATCGGCTGGACCGAGAGCCGGGTCACGCGCGAACTGGCTGCCGCTGGGGTGATGCTGGAGGCGCCGCGCTTCGCCGAGCTCCACGTCAAGGCGTGCGACCCGCCGATCGACTATCTGTACAAGGTCCAGCAGGCTCGGGTTGAAGCTGCGGCAGATGACAAGGCGCATCCGAAGCGCGCGCCCGAGAAAGGCGCGGCCGCGAAGCTCGACACTAAGCTGGAGGCGCTGCTCGCGAAACCCGAACGCTTCACCACCGCGGAGGCGCTGGCGAAGCTCGGTATCGGCAAGTCGGACAAGGCTAAGTTGATCTCCGCGAAGAACGAACCGGGGGACGTCTACGCCTTGTCTTTCGAGCCCGAAGCGCCGGCGATCATCGACTGCGTTGAGGACTCTGGCGGCGACGCCGTCGCCATGGTCGAGATGGGCACCGACCAGCTCCCCAGCATCCGCCTGCTGGTCGACATGACCACGCTGGAGGATCGTCGAAGGGCCGAGGTGCGCCACCTCGTCCACGAAGCGGTCGACCGGCTCCTCGGTTTCTGAGGCTACCGACCGCATCAGGAATTCGGTCGTGGCCGGCCATGATCTTCCGATCTCGTCGTCGCCCGAGAACTCGACGGCAGGCGCGGGTGACTCGTTTTCGGACGAGACGGGGCGACCGGTTCCGCCCGCCGGGGTTGACCTGTCACGTCCGGTCGATTCTGATGCGGAGCGCGTCAGCACCGACATCCCCGAGCGGCTCGATGTACTCCTGCCGGGCGAGGCGGCGCTCGTATATCAGTATCTGCGCGGCCGGCTCACGACGCTGTTCGACGATGCTGCCGACTGATCGGGAGACACACGTATGACCCAGCCGCTTCGTGCCTACATCTACGCCCGTGTTTCGAACGACGATGAGGACGGCAACAATGCATCCGGCGTGGCCCAACGTGCGGCCTGTCGCGCATGGTGCGAGAAGCAGGGTGTCGAAGTCGTCGAGGAATTCGAGGAGCTTAATGTCTCCGGTCGCAAGCTGAAGCGGCGCGAATTCGACCGGATGATTGCCCAGGCGACAGCGGCAAACAGGCCCGTGCAGATCATCGTCGTTTACATGCTCTCCCGATTTGCGCGGCGGCTGCTCACCCAGATGACGGCGGAACACAAGCTCGATGAAGCAGGTGTCCGACTGGTGTCTGTGGTCGAGGACATCGCGGACGACGCCAATGGTCGTTTCATGCGGGGTATGATCGGTCTGATAAACGAAAAATACGCCAACGACGCCTCGATCTTCACCGCTCGCGACCGCCGCGGCAACGCTGCCGCCGGCTATTGGAATGGCGGCCCCATTCCCTTTGGTTATGAATCCCGCGTGGTCGTGACTGACGGGCGTAAGGGCCGCAGGAAGCTCTTCATCGTGGAAGCCGAGGCGGCCGTCATTCGGCTGATCTACGAACTCGCCGATGTTGGCCTGACCGGCCGGGCGATGGGAACGCGCGCGATTGCGGCGCACCTCAATGCCAACGGCTACACGTTTCGCGGCAAGCGGTTCTTCCACAGCAACGTCGACGGCATCCTCACACGGGAGCATTACAGCGGTTCCTATCGCGATCGCACGATGGACGCAAAGGGCGTTAAGCCAACCGAAGAGGAGGCGATCGTCATTGCGTGCCCGCAGATCGTCGCTCCCGATCAGATCGCCCGGGTTGCTGCCATCCGCGCCAGAGCGGCACCGTCCGTCACACCGCCGAGGGTCACGAACTCGCCTGTCCTATTGGGCGGCATCGCGACCTGCGGCCATCCCGAGTGCGGTTCCGGCATGGTCCTGCGCACTGGCAAGGGGGGTGCCTATCGTTATTACGTCTGCAATCGGAAGGCGACCGCGGGTGCCGCGACTTGCCCGAGCAAGGCGATACGCGAAGCTGCACTCGACAGCATCGTGCTCGACGGACTGCTTGATCGCGTTCTGCAGCCCGACCGGTTGAAGGTGTTGCTGGCGGATGTCCTCGACCGCTCGGACGACGCCGAGAAGCGCCGCAAAGACGATCTCGATCGCGTCCGCCGAGAGCGGATCGCGGCTGAAGCCCGGTTGCGCCGTCTGCTGGAATTGGTCGAAGAAGGATTGATGAGCCCCCGCGACCCGATCTTCGGCGACAAGCTCGCCGAGGGACGCTCCTCGATCACGGCTTTGACCGAAACCGAGCGCAGCCTGCAGACGCAGCTCGGTGCCTGCACTCGCGTCATCGACGACGCCTCAGTCGAGCGGTTTGGTGCGATGCTCCGCGCCGAGATCTTGGGCGAGAACGCCGAGCTGCGGCGCTCTTACGTTCGGATGCTGATCGGCGACGTGTCGGTCAACGACAACGAGATCGTGATCGCCGGCTCCACGGCGGCGCTCGAAGCTGCTGCAACCAGCGGTAGTCTGACCGGCGCGACCGCGGTTCGCGGTTTTGACCGGAAGTGGTGCCGCTTACAGGACTCGAACCTGTGACCCCCGCATTACGAATGCGATGCTCTACCAACTGAGCTAAAGCGGCGTGCGTGGCGGTCGGTGCGACCTTCACGAGGCGGCGCGGTTAGCAGGTCCGTGGCACCCTTACAAGCGTCGTCGCGCGCTTCGTGCGCTATCTTCGTCGATCTGCGGATCGGGCGCGCTTCCTTTACCCAACGTTTACCATGCCGGATGCACAAGCGTGCCGTGTAACGGATCGCCTGCGCGGTTCACGAAGGGTATATGCGCAATGGACAATGTTCGCGGCTTCGATGGCGACCTGAACGCGGAGGAGATCGATCTCGGCTATGACGAGCCCGTCGTCAGCGAGCCCAAGATCGAGATCGGCACCGACGAGCGGCGCATGCATGTGCGCGCGTACAATCACTGGGTCTCGCTGCTGCGCGGCCGCGCATATCCCTCGATCGAGGATCTCGACCCCGCCAACATCGCCGATTTCGGGCCGCATGCCGTGCTGCTCGATTTCTCGCGCGGGATCGAGGATCCCGTCATCGCCTATCTCGGGTCCGCCTTGCGCGCGGAATGCGATCTCGATGCCTCGGTGACGCTGATCTCGCAGGTGCCTAGCCGGTCCTTGCTGTCGCGCCTGACCGACCATTACCTGCAGATTATCGCCAATCGCGCGCCGATCGGCTTCGAGGCGGAATTCGTGTCGCAGCGCGGGTTCAACACAATGTATCGCGGCATCCTGATGCCGTTCTCGTCCGACGAGGACACGATCGATTTCATCTACGGCGTGATCAACTGGAAGGAACTGGTCGACGCCGAGACGCAGGCGCAGTTGGATGCCGAGGTTCAAGCCGCCGTGCGCGCCGTGCCGCAGCGGGCCGCCGCGACTCCGGTCTGGGCCGATGGTCCGAGCGCGGAGCGTGAGGAGACCGGCGAACTCGAACTGACCGTCGTGGCCAATCTCGCCGACCAGCTGATGCTGGCGCAGCAGACCGCCGCCGCCGTCCGCGCCGCCGACACGCGCACCCGCGCCACCCTGTACCGCGCTCTGGGCCGCGCGCACGATTTTGCCGCCGCCGCCGATCGCGATCCGGCCGCGTACGAGGCGTTGCTCGACCAGGCCGGCATCACGCTGCAATTGCGCGCGCCGATGACGCCGATCGTCAAGCTCGTCTTCGGCGCCGATTACGACAAGACCCGCCTGACCGAATACGCCGCCGTGCTGGGCCATGCCCGCCGCGTCGGCGTGGATACCGGCGCGCTGGGTGAATTCCTCGATACGTTCGAGGGCGGGATCAAGGGCGTGGTGAAGGCCGAGCGCGCCTTGCGCCAGCCGGCCGCGAAGCCGGCACCCGATCATCGCGCGACGCTGGCCAAGAAGGCCGTGCTGGCCGATGTCGCGCTGGAAACCGGCGTGGCGGACGGCGATTACGTCGTGCTGCTCGCGCGCTCCAACGGTGTCGGCGGATTGCAGGTCGTGGCCGCGATCGGCGACGCTGCGCTGACCGAAAAGGCGATGCGCGCGGCTGGCTGAGAATTTTTCGCACGAAGACACGAAGCCACGAAGAAGAACCTGTTGAAATTTTGCTGCGCGGATCGGGCGTCTTTCTTGCCGCTTTCGCGGCGAAATTCCCGACTCGTCGTGGCTTCGTGTCTTCGCGCGAGTCTCCACCTTCTGCTCCAACCCGCTGCCCAACCTTTAGGCATCAGACACAGGGGTTGAGCTAAAAAAGCGGCAGGCGCATAGGATGTGCCCATGGCCAAGACCACGCTGAAATCGCTGTCGGACGCGCTTGCCGCCCGGCTGACCAAGGGCGCACTTCCAGGGGAGTTGCAGAATTTCGGCAGGAAGGAGCGCGCCGAGGCCGCCGCCTTCGTCGCCGCGACCGCCGAGAAGCGCATCGCCGGCACGCCCGCGATCGAACTGGAGGCGTTGCCCGGCGCCGACCCCAACGAAACGCGCCGCCGCATGCGCCTGGCGATCATCAACGACGACATGCCGTTCCTGGTCGATTCGATCGCCGCGACGATCGGTGCGCACACGATCGGCATCGATCGCATCATCCACCCCGTGCTGTGCGTCACGCGCGACGCCGCCGGCGCACTGACCGAGGTCGGCGATACCGGCGCGCCCGAATCGATGATCTATATCGAGCTGGAACGCGCCGATGCGCGCGAGCGCCGCGTGCTGATCGGCGAACTGGAACGCAATCTGGCCGACGTGCGCGCCGCGGTGGCCGACTGGCCGGCGCTGCAACGCACGATCGCCGCCGATGCCGAGGCCCTGCAGTCGAGCAGCCTGTTCGATCTCGACGGCGAAGGCGCGGAATTGCTGCGCTGGTTCCTGGACGGGCATTTCACCCTGCTCGGCCATGAATCGTGGAGCAACGGCCAGAGCGTCGAGCGGATCGGCATCACCCGCCACCGCCACGACGTGCCGCTGCTGGCCGAGGCGTCGCGCACCGCCGCGCTCGACTATTTCGCGGGCGGCGGCGAGGCGCCGCTGCTGCTCAAATCGAACCTCATTTCCAGCGTCCACCGCCACGTGCCGCTCGATCTGGTGCTGGTGCCGGTGGTCGAGGGCAGCGAGGTCGTCGGCCTCTCGATCCATGCCGGGCTGTGGACCAGTGCGGCGCTCGGCGCGCCGCCGCAGGACGTGCCGCTGCTGCGCACCCGGCTCGCCGCGCTGGAGGCGAAGTTCGGTTTCGATCCCAAGGGCCATACCGGCAAGGCGCTGACCCATGCGCTCGCGGCGCTGCCGCACGATCTCGTCACCGCGTTCGACGCAGACAGTCTCGAGAACCTCGCGCTCACCGCCATGTCGCTGGCGGATCGCCCGCGCCCCAAGCTGGTGCTGGTGCGCTCGATCCTCGGGCGGCACATGTTCGCCTTCGTCTGGCTGCCGCGCGACGACCTGACCACCGCGCGCCGCGTCGCGATCGGCGAGATGCTGGGCGAGGCGTGCAACGGCGCGTTGCTCAACTGGTCGATCGCGCTGGAGGACGGCGTCGTCGCGATGATGCGCTACACGTTCGATCTGCGCGGCGAAGGACATATGCCCGATCCGGCGCCGCTCGACGTGCGGCTCGCCCGCATGGTGCGCGGCTGGGTGCCGGCGGTGGAGGCGGCGCTGGGCGAACTGGTCGATCCGACCCGCGCCGCGCGTCTCGCTCTGGGCCACGCCGCCACCTTCCCGCAAGGCTATCGCAACGCGACGTCCGCCGAAGAGGCCGCGCGCGACATCCTGTGCCTCGCCCGGCTGGAAAGCCCGACCGACCGCACCGTGCGCATGTTCAACGATGTCGGCCGCGGATCGCGCCTGAAGATCTACCGCGAGGGCGGCGCGCTGGCGCTGTCCGATGCGGTGCCGGTGCTGGAGAATTTCGGCTTCCGCGTGATCGAGGAGATCCCGACCGCGCTGTCCGGCGACACCGAGGGCTTCGTCCACGAATTCCTGGTCGAGGCGGCGACCGCGTTCAAGGGCGACCCCAAAGTGCTCGAGGACGCCATCGCCGCCGTGCTGGAAGGCAAGGCCGAGAATGATGCGTTCAACCGTCTGATCGTCGATGCCGGCATGGCCCCCAGCGCGGTCGTGCTGTTCCGCGCCTGGTTCCGCTATCTGCGCCAGGCCGGCCTGCCCTACGGCCTCACCACCGTGGTCGACGCGCTGCGCCGCGCGCCCGCCGTCGCCGGATATCTGATCGACCGGTTCAACGCCGCGCACGATCCGCAGCGCACCGGGGACAGCATCCCGGCCACCGATGCCGCGATCGAACGCGGCCTCGATGCCGTCTCGGCGATCGACGACGATCGCATCCTGCGCGCGATCCGCAGCGTGATCGTCGCGTGCCTGCGCACCAACGCCTTCGCCCCCGCCGGGCAGACCGCTTTGGCGTTCAAGCTCGACAGCCACCTCGTCCCCGGCCTGCCCGCGCCGGTGCCGTGGCGCGAGATCTGGGTGTACAGCCCCCGCGTCGAGGGCATCCACCTGCGCGCCGGCCCGGTCGCGCGCGGCGGCCTGCGCTGGTCCGACCGGCGCGACGATTTCCGCACCGAAATCCTCGGCCTGATGAAGGCGCAGCGCGTGAAGAACGCGGTGATCGTGCCGACCGGCGCCAAGGGCGGTTTCTATCCCAAGCAGCTCCCATTGGGCTCGAACCGCGACGCCTGGCTGGCCGAGGGGACGGAAAGCTACCGCATCTTCATCCGGACCTTGCTCTCGATCACCGACAACATCGTCGAAAACGTCGTCGTCCACCCGGCCGACGTGCGTGTGCTCGACGGCGAGGATCCCTATTTCGTCGTCGCCGCCGACAAGGGCACCGCGACCTTCTCCGACGTCGCCAATGCGATCGCGCTGGAGCATGATTTCTGGCTCGGCGACGCTTTCGCCTCCGGCGGCTCGGTCGGCTACGATCACAAGGCGATGGGCATCACCGCCAAGGGCGCCTGGCTCTCAGTCCAGCGCCACTTCGCCGAACGCGGCGTGGACGTGCAGAGCGATCCCATCACCGTCGTCGGGTGCGGTGACATGTCGGGCGACGTGTTCGGCAACGGCATGCTGCTGTCCAAGACGCTCAGGATCGTCGCGGCCTACGACCACCGCCACATCTTCCTCGATCCCGATCCCGATCCGGCGGCATCGTGGGAGGAGCGCAACCGCATGTTCGCCCTGCCCCGCTCGAGCTGGGCGGATTACGATGCCAAGCTGATCTCCAAGGGCGGCGGTGTTTTCCCGCGCACCGACAAGACGATCAAGCTGAGCAAGCAGATCCGCGCCGCGCTTGGCACCGATGCGCAGGAAATGGAGCCGACCGCGCTCATCTCGACGATCCTGAAGGCCCCGGTCGATCTGATCTGGTTCGGCGGCATCGGCACCTATGTGAAGGCGGCGGCCGAAAACAACATCTCGGTCGGCGATCCGGCCAATGACCGCCTGCGCGTCGATGCCGAGGATCTGCGCGCCACCGCGATCGGCGAGGGCGCGAATCTCGGCGTCACGCAGGCCGCGCGCATCGCCTTCTCCGCACGCGGCGGCCGGATCAACACCGACTTCATCGACAACAGTGCCGGCGTCGATTGCTCGGACAACGAGGTCAACATCAAGATCGCGCTCAACCGCGAGATGATCGAGGGTCGCCTCGCCTACGAAAAGCGCAACACCTTCCTCGCGAGCATGACCGACGACGTCGCGCATCTCGTGCTGGAGGACAATCGCCTGCAGACGCTGGCGCTGTCGGTGGCCGAGAATGACGGCGCGCAGGCCCTGCCGAGCTATGTCCGCGTGATCGAGATCTTCGAGAGCGCCGGCCGGCTCGACCGCGCGGTCGAGGGCCTCGCTTCGAACGACGATCTGCTGCGCCGCGTGCAGGAGTTGCGCGGCCTGACCCGGCCCGAACTCGCGGTGCTGCTGGCAACCGCCAAGCTCGCGCTGCAGGACGCGATCGAACATAGCGATCTCGGCACCGACGACGAACTGCGCGGCGATCTCCACGCCGCCTTCCCGCGCGCGATGCAGAAGAAGTTCGCCAAGGCGATCGACGAACATCGCCTGCGCGGCGAGATCGTCGCGACCAAGCTCGCCAACCGCATCGTCAACCGCATGGGCGTGCTCTACCCGTTCGAACTGGCCGAGGAGGAGGGCGCCGGCATGGCCGACATCGCCGCCTTGTTCGTGGTGGCGGAACGGCTGTTCGACCTGCCCGATCTGTGGGCCGAGATCGAAACCGCCGCAATGCCGGAAGCCGCGCGCATCGCCCTGTTCGACGAGGTCGCCGTGGCGACGCGTGCGCAGATCGCCGATCTGCTCCGCGTTTCGCCCCCCGGTGCCAGTCCCGCTCAGGTGCTGGGTCGTCTTGCCAAGGGCATCGCCTCGCTCGACAAGCAGACCAAGCATCTGCTCCTCGCCGAAGCCAGCGCGCAGAGCGCCCGCATCGCCGCCCGGCTCGAAGCGGCCGGCGCACCGAAGAAGCTGGTGCAGAAAACGGTCCGCCTGTTCGAACTCGACGGCGCGGTCGGCCTCGCCGATCTCGGCGAGCGGCTGAAGCTGGACGAACTGGTGCTCACGCGCGCCTTTACCCGGCTGGGCCAGGCGCTCGGGCTCGATTGGGCGCAAGCCAATGCCGCGCGCATTTCCCCCAGCGATCCGTGGGAACGCCTGCTCATCGCCGGCCTCGCGCGCGACTTCCAGCAATTGCGGCTCGAATTTCTCGGCCGCGGCTCTGGCGACCCGCAAGCGCAGGTCGAGGCGTGGCTATCAGCCAATGCCGGCCGCGTCGCGCAGTTCAAGGCCGTGGTCGATCGCGCAAAGGGTGCCGCAGCCCCGAACGCCGCGATGCTCGCGCAGATCGCCGGTCAGGCCCGGGTGCTGCTGGGGCGGTAAACCTATCCACAGGCCAACCCGTCACCCCGGACTTGTTCCGGGGTCCACTTCTCCACTCAGGCGACAGAGGTCGTTGCGCGGTGGACCCCGGAACAAGTCCGGGGTGACGGTCAGGAATTGAGCGCGGTAGCCTCCCCCAAAACCCAACACCGGATCGCGCTCGCCAGGTTCGGCGGATCGTCCCCCAAAATCCGCACCGCGTCGATCTGCGCCACCAGCGCACTCAGCGGCAGCTTGCGATCCGCGGCCGCCGCCTCCAGCGCCCTCCAGAACACCGGCTCCAGACTGATCGACGTCTGGTGCCCGGCGATCGTCACCGATCGTTTCACCGGCCCGCGAAACCCGCCTTCCGGCGCCTCAATCATTCTTGTCGAACAGCGCCGCCAGTTGCTCGATGATCGCGCCGCCGAGTTGCTCGGCATCCATGATCGTCACCGCGCGATTGTAATAGCGCGTCACGTCGTGCCCGATGCCGATCGCCACCAGTTCCACCGGCGACTTGGTCTCGATCCACCCGATCACCTGCCGCAGATGCCGTTCGAGATAGCTTCCGGAATTCACCGAAAGCGTCGAATCGTCCACCGGCGCGCCGTCGGAAATGACCATCAGGATCTTGCGATCCTCCGGCCGCCCGATCAGCCGGCCATGTGCCCAGATCAGCGCCTCGCCGTCGATATTCTCCTTCAGCAGCCCCTCGCGCATCATCAGCCCGAGGTTCGGCTTGGCCCGCCGCCACGGCTCGTCGGCCTTCTTGTAGACGATGTGCCGCACGTCGTTCAGCCGCCCCGGCTGCGGCGGCCGTCCGGCGGCAAGCCACGTCTCGCGCGCCTGCCCACCCTTCCACGCCCGCGTCGTGAAGCCGAGGATTTCGGTCTTCACCCCGCACCGCTCCAGCGTCCGCGCCAGAATATCGGCGCTGATCGCCGCGATCGAGATCGGCCGTCCGCGCATCGACCCGGAATTGTCGATCAGCAGCGTGACGACGGTGTCCTTGAAGTCCGTTTCGCGCTCGATCTTGTAGCTCAGCGACTGCATCGGGTTGACCACGACCCGCGCCAGCCGCGCCGCGTCGAGCATGCCCTCTTCCTGGTCGAAGTCCCACGACCGGCTCTGTTGAGCCATCAGGCGTCGCTGCAATCGGTTGGCGAGCTTCGTCACCGCGCCCTGCAGATGCACCAATTGCTGGTCGAGATAGGAGCGCAACCGCGCCAGTTCGTCGGCGTCGCACAATTCGGTCGCCGCGATCACCTCGTCATAGGCGGTGGTCCACGCCTTGTAATCGAACTGCCCGGCGAAATCCTGCATCGGGCGGTTGGGACGGACGGGCAGCATCCCGTCTTCGCCCTCGTCGCCCGGCTCGCCGTCCATGTCCTCGAAATCTTCGTCGCCCTGTTCGGCGGTGTCGCCGTCCTGCGATTCGGCATCGCGCTCGGACCCGCGCGCCTCGACCTCGCCCTGTCCATCCTCGCCTTCGCTCTCGCCGTCCTCGCCCTCGTCGGACTGCTGCTCGTCGGTGCCCTCGTCGTCGTTGCCGCCCTCGTCGCTGTCCTCGGGGATCATGTCCCCTTCGATCAGCTCCAGATCCTCCAGCAGCCGCGTGGTGAGCGTCGCGAACGCCTTCTGGTCGTCGATCGCGAACGCCAGTGCGTCGAGATCCTTGCCGGCTTTCTCCTCGATCCAGTCGCGCACCAGCGCCATGCCCGGCGCGGTGACGGCCGGCGCGCCCTGCCCGGTCAACCGCTCGCGCACCATCAGCCCGAGCGCGGTCGACAGCGGCACTTCCTCCTTCGAACGCGCGCGCGTGATCGGATCGGCGCGCAGCTTCATGTCGAGCGCGGTCGCCAGATTGGCCGCGATCCCGGCATAGCCGCGCGATCCCAGCGCCTCGACCCGAGCGCCTTCCACCGCGTCGAACACCGCGCGCGCCACCGCTTCGCCCGGTGCCGCGCGCATGTGCATCGCCGCGTCGTGATGTTTCAGCCGCAGTGCGAACCCGTCGGCGAACCCGCGCGCCTCCGCCACCTGTTCGGCCGGCAACGTGCGCGCCGGCATCGGCACCTTGATGTGCTTGCCCGAACTCGTCGGCGCATCGGCGGTGAAGGCGAGTTCGATCTCGGGCTCGTCGGCCAGCGCGCGCGACGTGCCGCCGAGCACGGCCTTGAACCTGTCGAGCGGCGTCTCCGTCGTCACTTTATCGTCAAGCCTTGCCCACGACGCTCTCGGGCAGGTCCTTGCCGAACACGCGCTGGTAATATTCCGCCACCAGCGACCGTTCCGCCTCGTCGCACTTGTTGAGGAAGCTCAGGCGGAACGCGAAGCCGACATCCTTGAAGATCAGCGCGTTCTGCGCCCAGGTGATCACGGTGCGCGGGCTCATCACGGTCGAGATGTCGCCGTTGATGAAGCCGCGCCGGGTCAGTTCGGCCACACGGACCATGTTGTCGACCTGGGTCTTGCCTTCCGGCTTGTCGTATTCGCCCGATTTGGCGAGTACGATCTGCGCCTCGACCGCGGCGGGCAGATAGTTCAGCGTCACGACGATGTTCCAGCGGTCCATCTGGCCCTGGTTGATCTGCTGCGTGCCGTGATACAGGCCGCTCGTATCGCCGAGGCCCACCGTATTGGCGGTCGCGAACAGGCGGAAATTGGGGTTGGGGCGGATCACGCGATTCTGGTCGAGCAGCGTCAGCTTGCCCTCCGTCTCCAGCACGCGCTGGATCACGAACATCACGTCGGGGCGGCCGGCATCATATTCGTCGAACACCAACGCGGTCGGCGTCTGCAGCGCCCAGGGCAGCAGGCCCTCGCGGAATTCGGTGATCTGCTTGCCGTCCTTCAGTACGATCGCGTCGCGCCCGACCAGATCGATGCGGCTGATATGCGCGTCCAGATTGATGCGGATGCACGGCCATTTAAGGCGCGCGGCGACCTGCTCGATATGCGTCGACTTGCCGGTGCCGTGATAGCCCTGCACCATCACGCGGCGGTTGAAGGCGAAGCCGGCGCAGATCGCCAGCGTCGTGTCGGCATCGAACACATAGGCCGGATCGAGATCGGGCACGCGCTCGTCGGCTTCGCTGAACGCCGGAACTTCCATGTCCGAATCGATCCCGAACATCTCGCGCACGGTGACCATGCGGTCGGGTGCGTCCAGGATCGTCGTCTCGCGGCTGTCGGGCTGGATATTGGGGATGTCGGTCATGGCTTTGGAACACCGTTTAGGCTGAGCTTTCTCG
The DNA here is from genome assembly GCF_001423845.1 of Sphingomonas sp. Leaf357. NCBI lineage: Bacteria > Pseudomonadati > Pseudomonadota > Alphaproteobacteria > Sphingomonadales > Sphingomonadaceae > Sphingomonas > Sphingomonas sp. Leaf357. Next base: position 647,340 of record NZ_LMPM01000002.1, read on the forward strand.
AAGCCCTGTCCCTCGCTCAACGCGCGAAAAGCAAGAACGGCACTTCGACAGGCTCAGTGCGAACGGAAAGGGCCTACGTCAAGCCGAACCTGCCTTCTCCGGCATGGGCAGCATCGTCGCGAACCGTTCGAACGCCGCCCGGTCGCCGGCGATCGCCAGCGCGCCGTCCGCTGCCAGCGCGTCCAGCGGCACGCCGCCATACACCGCCGCCGCCACGCCGTGCGTCGCTGCGGTGATTGTCACGTCGGGATCGTCCAGCGCGCCGCGCCCGATGCCCATCTCGCCGTCGCGTACCGTCAGCCAGAACGTCTCCTCGCCGATCACGAACACCATGCGCACCCGGAAATCCCCGGCGAGCGCGGGCGAGAACATCGTGCGCAGCGACAGCATCAGCGAGATCGGGCTGAACGGCCGCGTCGGATCGTGGCTCGGCGATTTCGCGGCCCAGCGCCCGAGCGCCTGGAACACCGGGCTGGCCTCCTGCCCCCACGGCGTCAGGCCGTACACCTGCACCGATGCCGGCGGCGGCAGCATGAAACGCCGCACGATGCCCGACGCCTCCAGCCCGGCGAGCCGCTGCGTCAGCACGTTGGCGCTGAGCAGCGGCAGGCTCTTGCGCAACTCGCCGAACCGCCGGGGGCCCATCATCAGTTCGCGCATCACCGGCAGGGCCCAGCGCTCGCCGATGATGTCCATCCCGTGCGTCGCCGCGCAGGCATCGTCGTAGCGGCGCTTGTCAGCCGCTTTCGACGACTCGGTTATTTTTTCTAACTTCATAGTTGCATTATGTAACCAAGAGGTGCATCAACGTCAAATAGCGATTCGCGAATAGCTGCGTTTCGAAAAACAGGAGCAGTGCCGTGACCAAGATGATCTTCGTAAACCTGCCCGTGGCGGACGTCGCCGCATCGACCGCGTTCTACGAGGCGATCGGGATGGTGAAGAACGAGAAATTCTCCAATGCTCAGGCGTCCGCGATGAACTGGTCGGACACGATCCACTTCATGCTGCTCGATCACGCATTCTACGCGACCTTCACGGACAAGAAGATCATCGACGCCAAGACCAGCAGCGGCATGCTGATCGCTTTGTCGCTGGACAGCCGCACGGACGTCGACGCGATCACCCAGGCGGCGGTGACGGCCGGCGGCACCGAGCTGCACGATCCCGAGGACATGGGCTTCATGTATTCGCGCGCCTTCGCCGACCCCGACGGCCACGGCTTCGGTCCGTTCTGGATGGACCCCGCCGCCGCCGAGAACGGCCCCGAACACATGGCGGACGCCGCCGCCTGATCGGCCCCAAGACCGGAGAGAAGAGATGACCCCGACCATCACCGGCTTCACCTGGGTGCCGCAGTTCGCGCGTGGCTTCGTCCGCGACATCCGCGCGCGCTGGGCGTTCGAAGAGGCGGGACAGGCCTATGCCGTCACGCTGATCGACGGCGATTACGTCAAGAGCCAGACGCATCGCCGGTTCCAGCCGTTCGGCCAGATCCCGACCTATCGCGACGATCAGGTCGAGATCTTCGAATCCGGCGCGATCGTGATGTACATCTGCGAACGGGCGAACGTGCTGACGCCCGCCGATCCCGCCGCCCGGGCCCGCGCGGTACAATGGCTGATCGCGGCGCTGAACTCGGTCGAGCCGTTCGTCATGGCCCTGGCGATCAACGACATCTTCGAGGCCGACCGGGACTGGTCGAAGAAGCGCCACGACAAGGTGGTGGAGGATCTGAACGGCCGGCTCAAGGACCTGTCCGACGCGCTCGGCGGTCGGGCCACGCTCGACGGGGGCGACTTCACCTTCGGCGATCTGATGATGGTGTCGGTGCTGGGCGGCCTGCGCGGCACGGGCGTGCTCGACTCCTTCCCCGATCTTGCCGCCTATGTCGCGCGCGGCGAACAGCGACCGGCGCACGTGAAGGCGATGGCCGATCATCTCGCCAGCTTCACCGACGCCGTCGCGGCCTGAAGGGACCAGACATGGACACACCCCGCACCCTCTGGATCGGTCGCGTGCTGACCGGCCTCGCCATCCTGTTCTTCCTGATGGACGCCGGTGGCAAGCTGATCGCGCCCGCCGCGATGATCGCCAACAGCCCTCCTCTCGGCCTGCCCGCGACGGTGGACTTCTACCGCCTGCTCGGCGCGATCGCCTTGATCTGCACCGCGCTCTATGCCTGGCCCAGGACCAGCGTGCTCGGCGCGGTCTTGCTCACCGGCTATCTCGGCGGCGCGATCGCCTGCCAGTTGCGCGTCGGCAGCCCGCTGTTCAGCCACACGCTGTTCGGCCTCTACATCGCGCTGTTCGTATGGGGCGGGCTGTGGCTGCGCGACGCCCGGCTGCGCGCGATCTTCCCCGTCATCCGCTAGACTGAACCAGAACAGGAGAGAGACGATGAGCTATATCGATGGTTTCGTGCTCGCCGTGCCGGCCACCAACAGGCAGGCCTATATCGACCACGCCACGGCGTCGGTGCCGTTGTTCAAGGAATTCGGCGCGACCCGCATGGTCGAGACCTGGGGCGACGACGTGCCGGACGGCAAGGTCACCGATTTCAGACGCGCCGTGAAGGCGACCGACGACGAGGTCGTGCTGTTCAGCTGGATGGAATATCCCGACAAGGCGACGCGCGACGCGGCGATGGAGAAGATCATGTCCGATCCGCGCATGGCGGAGATGGGCGCGGGCATGCCGTTCGACGGCACGCGGATGATCTTCGCCGGGTTCGCGCCGATCGTCGAGGCGGGCGCGGGCGGCGCGATGGGCTATGCCGACGGCTATCTGGTCCCCGTGCCGCTGGCCAACAAGGACGCGTACCGCGCGCTCGCCGAAAAGGCGGCGACCGTCTTCCAGGATCACGGCGCGACGCGCGTCGTGGAATGCTGGGGCGAAGGCCTGCCGGACGGCAAGACCACCGACTTCAAGCAGGCGGTGCAGGCGCAGCCGCACGAGGCGGTGGTCTTCTCCTATGTCGAATGGCCGTCGAAGGAGGCGCGCCAGCAAGGCTGGGGCAAGGTGATGGCCGACGAACGGATGCAGCCCGACGGCTCCGACATGCCCTTCGACGGGAAGCGCATGGTCTATGGCGGCTTCACCCCGATCCTCGACGCCTGATCCCCGACCCAGGCTCACGACAATTTCAAGGAGAGGAACGATGCCCAATCCCCACGGCACCCCGATCTGGTACGAACTGCTCTCGAACGATGCCGATGCCAGCAAGGCGTTCTACGAGAAGGTGATCGGCTGGACGGTCCACCCGGCCGACCCCGGCGGCATGGATTACCGCATGATCGACACCGGCGGCGGCGATTTCGTCGGCGGCCTGATGAACCTGACGCCGGAGATGCATGCCGGCGGCGCAAAGCCACGCTGGCTTTTCTATATCGGTGTCGACGATGTCGATGCCACGGTGGCGAAGATCACCGCGAAAGGCGGCGGCGTGCTGATGCCCGCGATCGACATGCCCGGCGTCGGCCGCATGGCCTTCGTCCACGATCCGCAGGGCATTCCCTTCTACGTCATGCGCGGTGCGAGTCCCGAGGACAGCACGGCCTATGACCGGACGGGCATGGGCAAGTGCAACTGGAACGAGCTCGCCACGCCGGATCAGGCGGCGGCGAACGCCTTTTACGGCGAGATCTTCGGCTGGACATATCCCGACCGGATGACGATGCCCGGCGATATGGGCGACTATGTCTTCGTCCATGTCGCGGGCCAGGCGATCGGCGCGACGATGAAGGCCTCCGCCGATGGCCCGACCGGCTGGCAATTCTATTTCCGCACGCCGGATATCGCGGCCACGGCAGCCAAGGTCGCGGAAGCCGGCGGCACCGTTTATTATGGCCCGGCCGAGGTCCCCGGCGGCGATCGCATCATCATCGCCAGCGATCCCCATGGCATCATGTTCGGCGCGGTCGGACCCGGTGAAGGAGCAGCACAATGACCCACAAGATCGCCCCCTGTGTCTGGTATGACGGCACCGCCGAGGACGCCGCCACCTTCTACGCCGCCACTTTCCCCGATTCGTCGGTCGACGCGGTCCACCGCGCGCCGCTGGACGTGCCCGGCGGCACCGAGGGCGGCGTGCTGATGGTCGAATTCACCGTCTGCGGCATGCCCTTTCTCGGTCTCAACGGCGGCCCGCTCTACCCGCAGACCGAGGCCGTGTCGTTCCAGGTGTATACTGACGATCAGGCGGAAACCGATCGGCTGTGGAACGCGATCGTCGGCAATGGCGGCGCGGAAAGCGCCTGCGGCTGGTGCAAGGATCGCTGGGGCGTATCGTGGCAGATCACCCCCCGCGCGCTGATGGCCGCGACCACCAATCCGGACCGCGCCGCCGCCAGGCGGGGGATGGAAGCCATGATGACGATGCGCAAGATCGATATCGCCGCGATCGAAGCCGCGGTGGCCGGACGCGGCTGATGGCCGGGCTGGACCTTTTCGCCCACCCCTTCTCGTCCTACTGCCAGAAGGTGCTGATCGCTTTGTACGAGAATGCGACGCCGTTCGCGTTGCGCATGCTCGATGGCGATCACCCGGACAACACCGCCGCATTCGCCGCGCTATGGCCGATCGGCAAGTTTCCGCTGCTCGTCGATGATGGCCGGGCGATCGTGGAATCGAGCATCATCATCGAACACCTGCAGCAACATCACCCCGGCCCGCAGCGCTTCGTGCCCGCCGATCCGCACGACGCGCTGGAAACGCGGATGCTCGACCGGGTGTTCGACCATCATGTGATGGGACCGATGCAGCGCATGGTGGCCGATGCGCTGCGCCCGCCCGAACGCCGCGATCCGTCTGCGGTGGAGCAGGACGGTGCGGCGCTCGACACGGCCTATGCGTGGCTCGATGCCCGGCTGGCCGGCCGCGAATGGGCCGCCGGAGCGTTCGGGCTGGCCGATTGTGCCGCCGCACCGGCGCTCTTCTATGCCGATTGGGTCCGTCCGATCGATCCGGCCCTTGCCACGCTCACCGCCTATCGCGCCCGCTTGCTCGCGCGTCCGTCGTTCGCCCGGGCGGTGGACGAAGCCCGCCCCTACCGCGCCTTCTTTCCGCTCGGCGCGCCCGACCGCGACTGATCTTCTTCGAGGAGGATTTTCTTCCATGACCGACCGCCACGAACTCTCCGTCACCCGCCTGATCGACGCGCCGCGCGCGGCGGTGTGGAAGATCGCCACCGAACGCCTGACCGAATGGTGGTGCCCCCGCCCCTGGACGACCGAGATCGTCGAACAGGATTGGCGCCCCGGCGGCCGATCGGCGATGGTCCTGCGCGGGCCGGACGGCGAGAGCCACGAACTGGAAGGCGTGTTCCTGGAGGTCGTACCCGACACGCGCTTCGTCTCGACCGACGCCTACGCCGTAGGTTGGATACCGAAAGACCCGTTCATGACCGGCATGTGGGAGTTCGCCAACGAGAACGGCAAGACCCGCTACACCGCCACCGCCCGCCACTGGACGAAGGAAGCGAAGGACCAGCACGAAGCGATGGGCTTCGTGGACGGCTGGCAGAAATGCGCCGAACAACTCGCGGAAATCGCGGAGCGCGAAGCCTAAAATCCTCCCCGACACGGGGAGGGGGACCATGAGCATTCAGCGAATGGTGGAGGGGGCGGGCCGGCAACGTTCCGCTTGGGGAGAGCCCCCTCCGTCGCGCTGCGCGCGCTACCTCCCCGTTCCGGGGAAGATTTTACTCAAGCAAACGCCGCCGCGCCCTTCAGCTGCGTGTAGGCAGCGATCACGTCCTGCAGCGCCTTTTCGTGGCTCCGGTCCCCGCCGTTGCGATCGGGATGATATTTCCGCACCAATTCGGCATAACGCTGGCGCAGGCCGCGCCGGTCGACATCCGCGCCCAGCCCCAGCACCTTCAACGATCGCCGGTCCACCTCGGACAGCGGCCGCCCGTCCTTGCGCGCCTCCTCCATCTTGCGCCGGAAGCGCGCGCCGATCGCATCGAGCGGGTCGGCGAAGTCGGCCCATTTCGGCGGCCGGTCCGCGCCGCCGGTGCCGGTGAAAGCCCGCGTCTCGCGCTCCCACCCGGCGAGCGGGCGCTGCGCCTCGTGGATCTCGTCCACGCTCATGCCGCTGAAGAAGTTATACCCGGCGTTGAACGCGCGGACATGATCGAGGCACAGCCAGCGATACGGGCGCGGCCCCTCGTGACCGCTGCCCACGCCGTCGAGCAACGGCGCACGGAATTCGCCCGGCTCCTCGCATCCGGCCTCCGAACACAGACGCCCCGCACTTTCCACGCGCCCGTGGAAACGCGCGGTAGGCCGGTCCTTCTTTTCACTCTCGCGCGCCACGCGGCTCCCCGAAACGACAAAGCGGTCTATATAGGCGCGATGACCAACGCTTCCACCGCCTCCGCCCCTCTTCCCATCGCCGATCAGATCACCGCTCGTCTCACGGCCGCCCTCGCCCCGACACAGCTCCACGTCTCGAACGACAGCGCGAGCCATTCCGGCCATATGGGCGACGACGGCACCGGCGAATCGCATTTCTCGGTCACGATCGAAAGCGCGGCCTTTTCGGGCGTCTCGCGCGTTCAGCGGCAGCGGCTGGTCAACCAGGCATTGGCGGACCTGCTGCGCGATCGCATTCACGCCTTGGCGATCAAGGCGCGCGCACCCGGCGAATAGGGGGAGAATAGTCCATGCCCTACAATCTCTGGTACTGGCCCTCGATCCAGGGACGCGGCGAATTCGTCCGCTTGGCGTTGGAGGCCGCCGGGATCGACTATCGCGATCGCGCCCGCGAGACCGACGAACAGGGCCTGATCGAAAATCTCGAAAGCCAGGGCGGGCACGGCCCGTTCGCCCCGCCCTATCTCGAGATCGACGGGCTGGTCATCGCTCAGGTCGCCAACATCCTGATGTATCTCGGCGAACGCCACCAGCTCGCGCCGAGCAACATGGCCGAGCGGCTGTGGCTCAACCAGTTGCAGCTGACGATCGCCGATCTCGTCGCCGAGGTGCACAACGTCCACCACCCGGTCGATCCCGGCGCCTATTACGACGACCAGAAGCCGGAAGCGGCCCGCGCCGCCGCGCAGTTCCGCGACAGCCGCCTGCCCAAATTCCTCCGCCATTTCGAGGACGCGGTCGAAGCCAACACGGGCGACTGGCTGATCGATCATCGCTGGACCTATGCCGACACGTCGCTGTTCCAGATCGTCGAGGGCCTGCGCTACATGTTCCCCAAGCGCATGGCGGCGGTCGAGGGCGACTATCCCGGCGTCGTCCGCATCCACGATCAGGTCGCCGACCTGCCCGGGATCAGGGCATATCTGAAAAGCGACCGCCGCTTGGCGTTCAACACCGACGGCATCTTCCGATATTATCCGGAGCTGGATGCGGCGTGACAGCTATCTCCATCCTTGACGCTTCCCCGGCGAAGGCCGGGGCCCAATCGAAAAGGTGTACATGATTTTGCGCCACGCCAGCCAACTCAAGTCTCGCGACTGGACCCCGGCCTCCGCCGGGGAAGCAAGAACGAGGCAAAGATGAGAACCCCCCGCCCCGCCGCGCGCATCCTGCTGGTCGATCAGGAGGACCGCGTCCTGCTCTTCCGCTTCACCCCTAACGACCGTCCGCCGCTCTGGTGCACCCCCGGCGGCGCGGTCGATCCGGGCGAGAGCTACCCCGCCGCCGCGCGACGCGAATTGTGGGAGGAGGTCGGGCTCGACACGGATTGCGGTCCGGAGGTCGCGCGCCGTGTGGTCGATTTCGTCACCTTCGAGGGCGTCGAGGTCACCGCCGACGAACGCTATTTCCGCATCGATATCGACGGCGTCGACGTGCAGCCCGGTGGGCTCACCGCGCAGGAACAACGATTGCTCGTCGGGCACCGGTGGTTTTCCCGAAACGACATCGCCGCCCACGACGAAGTGATCTATCCTGCCGACCTCGCCGAATTGCTCGACGCGAGCGGAGCCGCCCGATGACCAACGACGATCTGATCCTCCAGACCATCACCCCCGTCACGCACGATCTCGGCGGGTTCAAGGTGCACCGCACTTTGCCGAACAAGGCGCGTACGATGGTCGGCCCGTTCCTGTTCTTCGACCAGATGGGGCCGGCGCATCTGGATGTCGGCAACGGCATCGACGTGCGCCCGCATCCGCACATCAACCTCGCCACCGTAACCTATCTGTTCGAAGGCGCGATCGGCCACCGCGATTCGATCGGCAGCGACGTGACGATCGAGCCGGGCGCGGTGAATCTGATGACCGCCGGCCACGGCATCGTCCATTCCGAACGCTCTCCGAGTGCCGAACGCGCGATCGGCCCGGCGCTCAGCGGCATCCAGACCTGGATCGCGCTCCCCGAAAAGGACGAGGAGACCGATCCCGCGTTCGAACATGTCTCGAAGGCCGAACTTCCCACGGTCGAGACGAAGAACGCCCGCGCGCGGATCATCATGGGCAGCCTGTGGGGCGCGTCCGCCCCCACCACCACCTATGCCGAGACGATCTATGCCGACATCGTGCTCGATGCCGGCGGCGAGGTGCCGATCGATCCCGGTGCGGACGAACGCGCGGTGTATCTCGCGGTGGGCGAGGCGACGCTGGACGGCATGACGCTCGAGCCGATGGTGCTGTACGTGCTGAAACCCGGCATCGCCACGTCGCTCAGATCCGCCACCGGCGCGCGCGTGATGCTGTGCGGCGGCGAGGCCTTCGCGACCCCGCGCCACGTCTGGTGGAACTTCGTCTCGTCCTCGCGCGACCGCATCAACGAGGCGAAACGCGCGTGGAAGGCCGGCCAATTCCCCAAGGTGCCGGGCGACGACAAGGAATTCATCCCGATCCCGGAAATACCGCTGACGGTAAGCTATCCTTGAATTTTCCTACCCGTCATCCCCGCGCAGGCGGGGATCCCGCTTTCTCTTTTCCGCGTACCGTCGCAAAAGAAGCGGGATTCCCGCCTTCGCGGGAATGACGAGAAAAAAATAGGATCAGAGGATGCCGGACTTCGAACTGCAATCCATCCCCCTCCCCACCGGCGTAACCCTCGACGTCGCCACCGCGGGCGATCCGGACAATCCCGCGATCGTCCTGCTCCACGGCTTCCCCGAATCGCACCGAACTTGGCGCCACGTCATCCCCGCGCTTGCCGAGAGGCATTTCGTCGTCGCCCCCGACCAGCGCGGCTTCGCGCGCTCGTCCAAGCCGGCGGACGTCGCCGATTACACCCCCGACAGGATGGTCGCCGACCTGATCGCGCTCGCCGATCACTACGGAATCGACCGCTTCACCTTGGTCGGCCACGATTGGGGCGGCGCGATCGCGTGGATGGCGGCGCTCACCCGGCCCGACCGCGTCGCACGCCTGATCATCATCAACGCGCCGCACCCCTATGTCTTCCAGAAGACCCTGTTCGACGACATGGCCCAGCGCGAGGCGAGCCAGTACATCACCGCCTTCCGCAACCCCTCGCTCGAAAAGCACATCGAGAGCATCGGCCTGGATGCCTTTTTCGACGGCAGCTTCATGAAGCACACCGATTTCGACAAGATCGCCGCCGAGAAGCCGGTCTATCTTGACCAATGGAGCCAGCCCGGCGCGATGACCGCGATGCTTAACTGGTACCGCGCCAGCCAGGTGATCGTGCCGCCGATGGACTCGACCCCGGAACGCCCGGCCTATCTCGACTCCCCCTTCCCGCCGATCACCCAGCCGACGCTCGTCATCTGGGGCATGCAGGACAAGGCGCTGCTGCCGAGCCAGCTCGAAGGTCTGGACACGCTGGTGCCGGACCTCACGCTGATCCATGTCGACGCCGGCCATTTCGTGCCCTGGGAAGCGGCCGAAGCCGTGGTCAACACGATCACCAGCTGGCTCCCCTGACCTGATCCTCCCCGGTACGGGGAGAAACGGACGACTCGACATTCCGTTCTTGGACGGCTTGGCGAGCGGTCCCCCCACTGAGACCGGTCACCCCGGACGTGGTCCGGGGTCCACCAAGCGGCTTTCGCTACGAATAATGATGTAATGTAAGAGCCTGCGGCACGGTGGACCCCGGAACACGTCCGGGGTGACGGAGAATTCGGAGTAAAGACCTCAAAATAGTGAATGTCGGTCGGCCCTAGATTTCGATCTTCGCCCCCGCCGGCAGATCCACCCGCGCGCCATCCGCAACCGCGCCCGTATTCACCCAGGCCGCATGCGCATGCGCCGTGGCCACCGTCGCCCACGCCCCGTCCCCCGGCCAACTGCGCGCGCGCACGACCTGATATCCGAACGCGCGATCCGGCTCCATCATCACCCAGCCGACCGGCCGGTCCGCGCTCGCCCGCGCGCCCGCCGCCTTCATCGCCGCGCGAATCCGCTCCGCCACCGGCTCGGGCAGATATTGCCACACCACCGAATGCATCAGCACCCGCGTGACGCCCGCCGCCTGCGGCTCGGCCAGCCGCGCCTCGATCCAGTCCGCCGCATCGGCACGCTCCAGCGTCACGCCCCGTGCGCGCATCATATCGATCGCCGTGCGCACCCGCACCAGCCGCTCCGGCGTCTCGGGCCACACATAGGCCGCCAGCCGCGCCGCCACCGCCGGATCGGTCGCGTCCATCGCGTTCACGTCGCACCCGCGCGTCGAGACGATCTCCAGCGGCACGGCGCGCGCGGGCGGCCCGCTCCACTCCGGCCGGATCGTCACGGGCGACTCCGCCGGCCCATAGATCGTCCCGCCCAGATCGAAACGATAGCGATCGATCAGCAGGTTCAGCCCGGCGCTCGATCCGATCTCCAAGATCTCGAGTCTCGGCCCGTGCCGCGCCGCGATCTCGATCAGCCCGGTCATCAACGCCGCCGACCGCCCCGGCTCGTTGGTCTGCGGCGGCCCGTCCAGCCACGGCATCAGCGCCACCTCGTGCCGCGCCAGCACGCGCTCGAGGATCGCCCCGACCTGCCCGACATCGATCACCGCGCCCGAATAGATCTGCACCAGTTCGTCGTCCGCCCCCGCCAGCACCAACGCGTGCAGCCCGCCGATCAAGCGCAGCGGCAGCGCATCGCGCGTCGGCTCGCCCGCCCAGTCGAGCACCCGCGCGCCGACCGCCGTATCGCGCGTCAGATGTTGCGCCACCGCCAGGCACATCCGGCCATAGATCGGCGCGGCATTGGTGCGGCAATAATGCTCCTGGATCAGGAACGCCCCGCGAACATTCTCTTCGGTCGCCATCCGCTTGCTCCTTTCTGTCAGCGTTGTTGCTCCCGGCCCTACCCCCGAGTAAAGCCCCGCGCCTATGGCCGAACCGATCATCATCGCCGTCCCCAAGGGCCGCATCCTCGCCGAGGCCGTGCCGTTGCTCGCGCGCGCCGGAATCGTACCCGAGGCGGCGTTCAGCGACGAAGACTCCCGCGCCCTGCGCTTCACCACCAGCAATCCCGGAATCGACCTGATCCGCGTCCGCGCGTTCGACGTCGCGACCTTCGTGGCGCACGGCGCGGCGCAGCTCGGCATCGTCGGGTCGGACGTGCTGGCCGAATTCGACTATTCCGAACTCTACGCGCCGGTCGATCTCGGCATCGGCCATTGCCGCCTGTCGGTCGCCGAACCCGCATCGCTCGCCGCCCGGGACGATCCGCGCGGCTGGAGCCATGTGCGCATCGCGACCAAATACCCGCACGTCACCGCCGCCCACTTCACCGCGCGCGGCGTGCAGGCGGAATGCGTCAAGCTGAACGGCGCGATGGAACTCGCGCCGCTGCTGGGGCTGGCCCCGCGTATCGTCGATCTCGTGTCGTCGGGCCGCACGCTGAAGGAGAACGGTCTGGTCGAGGTGGAGGTGATCTGCGAGGTCACCAGCCGTCTGATCGTCAACCGCGCCGCCTTCAAGACGCGCGGCGAGATCGTGCCGCTGGTCGAGGCGTTCCGGCGGGCCGTCTCTTCTCCCCTCCCGCTTGCGGGAGGGGTCGGAGGGCCCGAACGAACAGAGGCGCGCGCGCAATGACAGCCCCTCCCCTAACCCCTCCCGCAAGCGGGAGGGAAACAAGATGATCAACCTCTCCACCTCCGATCCCGGCTTCGACCGCGCCTTCACCACGCTCGTCAACGCCCGCCGCGAGGCCGACGCCGACGTCGCCCGCGACGTGCGCATCATCGTGTCCAGCGTCCGCGACGAGGGCGACGCCGCGCTCGCCGCGTTCACGAAGAAGTTCGACCGCCACGATCCGAACGAAACCGGCTGGCGGATCGAGAAGAGCGAGTGGCTCGCCGCCTATGACGGCCTCGATGCTCCCTTGCGCGACGCGCTCGATCTCGCCGCCGCGCGCATCACCGCCTATCACGAGAAGCAGCGCCCGCAGGACAGCGACACCACCGACAGCGCCGGCGTCCGCCTCGGCGCACGCTGGAACGCGATTCAAGCCGCAGGCATCTACATCCCCGGCGGCCGCGCGGCCTATCCTTCCTCGGTGCTGATGAACGCGATCCCCGCCAAGGTCGCCGGCGTCGATCGCGTCGCGATGGTCACGCCCACCCCGAATGGCGAGATCAACCCGCTCGTCCTCGCCGCGGCGCACATCGCCGGGGTGGACGAGATCTGGAAGGTCGGCGGCGCGCAGGCCATCGCGGCGCTCGCCTATGGCACCGGCCGCATCGCCCCGGTCGACGTCATCACCGGCCCCGGCAACGCCTGGGTCGCCGAGGCCAAGCGCCAGCTCTACGGCGTGGTCGGCATCGACATGGTCGCCGGCCCGAGCGAGATCGTCGTCGTGGCGGATGGACGCAACGATCCGGACTGGATCGCCGCCGACCTGCTCAGCCAGAGCGAGCACGATCCGACCAGCCAGTCGATCCTGTTCACCGACGACGCCGCCTTCGCCCGCGCCGTGGCGCAAGCGGTGGATCTGCAGATCGGCACGCTCGGCACCGCCGACACCGCGCGCGCCGCGTGGGACGCCAACGGCGCGATCATCGTCACCGCGTCGCTCGAGGAAGCGCTGCCGCTGGTCGACCGCCTGGCGCCCGAACATCTCGAACTCGCCTGCGACGATCCGCAGGCTTTGTTCGATCGCGTGCGCCACGCCGGATCGGTGTTCATGGGCCGCCACACGCCCGAGGCGATCGGCGATTACGTCGCCGGCCCGAACCACGTCCTCCCCACCGGCCGCCGCGCGCGCTTCGCCAGCGGCCTGTCGGTGCTCGATTTTATGAAGCGCACCAGCTTCCTGCAACTGGACGAGGCATCGCTGGCCGCGATCGGCCCGGCGGCGGTGGCGCTCGCCGAAGCCGAAGGCCTGCCCGCGCACGCCAGGTCGGTCGCGCTACGCCTTTAGGTCGGCACTTCCCCGGCGAAGGCCGGGGCCCAGTCGCGGCACGCCGATTGGCAGTTGCCGCACTTCGTTGCATCTACCTTCGCGACTGGGCGCCGGCCTTCGCCGGGGAAGCCGGTTCATTTTCGCAAGATCATCCGTTATAGGCCCGCCAAATGTCCCAACGCACCCCCACGCGCACCAAAGCCCGCAGCCAGGCCCGCGCCGCCTCCCGCCTCGCCGCCGTGCAGGCGCTGTACCAGCACGACATGGAGGGCACCGCGATCACCGCGCTGCTGCACGAATTCCATCAGCACCGCCTCGGCGCGACGATCGAGGATGCCGAATATGCCGAGGCTGAGGTCGATTTCTTCGACGACGTGGTGAAAGGCACCGCCGCTCGCCTCGACGAGATCGACGCCGCGATCACCGCCCGGCTGTCCACCGGCTGGAGCCTGCCACGGCTCGACAAATCGATGCGCGCGATCCTGCGCGCCGGGGCCTACGAACTGATCGCGCGGCCCGACGTGCCGGTCGGCACCGTCATCACCGAATATGTCGACGTCGCGCACGCCTTTTTCGACAAGCGCGAAGCCGGCTTCGTCAACGGCCTGCTCGACGCGATCGCCAAGGATGTCCGCACTTGAAATCCTCCCCGGAACGGAGTTTCGGGTTGGATTGCCCCCGGCAATCCAAGATCGTGCCGGGGGCACGATCGACCCGAAACTGGGGACCGCTCTTGCGGTGGAGGGGGTGCGCCGGCAGCGTCCCGTTTGGGGATAGCCCCCTCCGTCAGCCTTCGGCTGCCACCGCCCCGTGCCGGGGAGGATCGTAGTGACGGACATCGTCAATCTCCGCACCGCCCGCAAGGCCAAGGCGCGCGCCGCCAAGGAAACCGCAGCAGCCGCCAACCGCGCCGCCTTCGGCCGCACCAAGGCCGAGCGCGAGGCCGCCGCGACAGACGCAGACCGCCGCGCCCGCGCGCTCGACGGCGCGAAACGCGCGCCGTGACCGAGGCTGAGTTTCTCGAACGCCTGCGCACCCTCCCGCTCCACCCCGGCGCGCACGGCCTCACCGACGACACCGCGACGCTCGGCCGCTACACGATCACCACCGACACTCTGGTCGAGGGCGTGCACTATTTGCCCACCGATCCGCCGGGCGACGTGGCGTGGAAGCTGCTCGCCCAGAACCTGTCCGATCTCGCCGCCAAGGGCGCGACGCCGGTCGCCGTGCTGCTCAATTATCCGCTGCGCAAGTCCCCCGAAGACGCAAAGACGGATGACCTCCCTAGCCGTCACCCCGGACTTGTTCCGGGGTCCACCGTGCCGGATGATCTGCCGCGGGAGGATGTGCGGCACTGTGGACCCCGGAACGAGTCCGGGGTGACGAACAGGAACGGCAGCGCAGATAACGACTGGGACGCCGCCTTCCTCTCCGGCCTCGCCCAAGCCCTGCACCACTTCGCCACCCCGATCCTCGGCGGCGACACCGTCTCGCTCCCCCCGCACGCCCCCCGCGTCATCACCCTCACCGCGATCGGCGACTCCCCCCGCGCACCCTTGCGGTCCGGCGCGCAGGCCGGCGACGCGCTCTGGGTCACCGGCACGCTCGGCAACGCAGGCGCGGGGCTCGCCATCGCGCAGGGGAAAGCCGGCCCCGCCGAACTGCTCGAAGCCTATCGCCGCCCCCGCCCCCGCCTCGCCGAAGGCCGCGCGCTCGCCCCCCATGTCCACGCGATGATGGACGTGTCCGACGGCCTGCTGATCGACGCCCGGCGCATGGCCGCCGCCAGCAACCTGACCGTTACGATCGACCTCGCCGCCATCCCGCTCTCCCCCGAATACATCGCCTTCGACGGCGATCGCCTCACCGCCGCCACCGCCGGCGACGATTACCAACTGCTCTTCGCCGCGGCCGCCGGCTGGACCCCGCCGGTCCCCGCCACGTGCATCGGCGCGTTCGGCGCGGGCCCCAAACCAAACGGTGCCCTCATCCTGATGGACGGCGGCACACCCGTCCCGCTCCCGCCGCGGCTGGGATTCCAGCACGCCTCCTGACCGGGTTGCGCTCCCCCCTCACGCTATATACGCTCCACCCGATCGTGGGGGCACGACGCAAAGCATCGGCACCCTCGGAACCTGAACAAGGGAGAGAGCATGCAGATCGTCTATGCCGCCATCGTGTGCGGCCTGATCGCCGTTTTGTACGGGATCATCACCAGCCGCCAGGTCATGTCCGCCAGTCCGGGCAACGAGAAGATGCAGGACATCGCCGCCGCGATCCAGGAGGGCGCCCGCGCCTATCTCGGCCGGCAGTATCGCACGATCGCCATCGTCGGCGTCGTCGTCGCGCTGATCGTCGCCTATTTCCTCGGCCTCGTCTCGGCGACCGGCTTCCTGATCGGCGCGGTCCTGTCGGGCATCACCGGTTTCATCGGCATGAACGTGTCCGTGAAGGCCAACGTCCGCACCGCCGAGGCCGCGCGCACCTCGCTGCAGGGCGGGCTTACGATGGCGTTCCGCTCGGGCGCGATCACCGGCATGCTGGTGGCGGGCCTTGGCCTGCTCTCGATCGCCGGCTTCTTCTGGTATCTCACCGGCCCCGGCGGGCACGCGCCCAACGACCGCATCGTCATCGATTCGCTCGTCGCCCTGGCGTTCGGCGCATCGCTGATCTCGATCTTCGCGCGCCTGGGCGGCGGCATCTTCACCAAGGCAGCCGACGTCGGCGCGGATCTCGTCGGCAAGGTCGAGGCCGGAATCCCGGAGGACGACCCCCGCAATCCCGCCACCATCGCCGATAACGTCGGCGACAATGTCGGCGACTGCGCCGGCATGGCCGCCGATCTGTTCGAGACCTATGTCGTGACCCTCGGCGTGACGATGGTCTCGATCGCTCTGCTCGTGAAGGCGGACGCCGCTGAACTGCTGAAGCTCATGACGCTGCCGATGCTCGTCGGCGGCGTGTGCATAATCACCTCGATCATCGGCACCTACATGGTCCGCCTCGGCGCCAAGCAGTCGATCATGGGCGCGCTCTACAAGGGCTTCTGGACCACCGTCATCCTGTCGATCCCGGCGATCTATTTCGCATGCGCATATGTGCTGGGCGACATGCACGCGGTGATCGGCGGCGCGGCGTTCCTCGATGTCGCGACCGACGGCATCACCCCCGAAGCGGCGGCCGGTGCAGGCGCATCCTTCACCGGCATGAAGCTGTTCTGGTGCATGATGATCGGCCTCGCGCTCACCGGCGCCCTGGTGTGGATCACGGAATATTACACCGGCACCAATTATCGCCCGGTGCGCAGCATCGCCAAGGCCTCGGAAACCGGCCACGGCACCAACGTCATCCAGGGCCTCGCCGTCAGCCTGGAAAGCCCGGCGCTGCCGACGATCGTCATCTCGATCGCCGTCATCGCCACCTACCAGCTCGCCGGCGTGATCGGCATCGCGTTCGGCGCGACCGCGATGCTGGCACTCGCCGGCATGGTCGTGGCGCTGGACGCCTACGGACCCGTCACCGACAATGCCGGCGGCATCGCCGAGATGGCCGGCCTGCCCGACGACGTCCGCCACCGCACCGATGCGCTGGACGCGGTCGGCAACACGACCAAGGCCGTCACCAAGGGCTATGCGATCGGCTCCGCCGCGCTCGCCGCGCTCGTGCTGTTCGGCGCCTACACCACCGACCTCACCGAGTTCTTCCCGAACCTCGCGGTCGATTTCAGCCTGTCCAACCCCTACGTCATCGTCGGCCTGCTCTTGGGCGCGCTTTTGCCGTTCAGCTTCGGCGCGTTCGGCATGACCGCGGTAGGACGCGCGGCCGGCTCGGTGGTGGAGGACGTGCGCGCGCAGTTCCGCGACGATCCCGGCATCATGGCCGGCACCAGCCGCCCGAACTACGCGCGCACCGTCGATCTCGTGACGAAGGCGGCGATCAAGGAGATGATCGTACCGTCGCTGCTGCCGGTGCTCGCTCCGATCGCGGTGTATTTCATCATCACCGCCGTCGCGGGCCAGGCCTCGGGCTTCGCGGCCCTGGGCGCGCTCCTGCTCGGCGTGATCGTCTCCGGCCTGTTCGTCGCCATCTCGATGACCTCGGGCGGCGGCGCATGGGATAACGCCAAGAAGTATATCGAGGACGGCAATCACGGCGGCAAGGGATCGGAGGCGCACAAGGCCGCCGTCACCGGCGACACCGTGGGCGATCCGTACAAGGACACCGCCGGCCCGGCGGTCAACCCGATGATCAAGATCACGAACATCGTCGCTTTGCTCCTGTTGGCAGCCCTTGCTGCCCACGGAGGCTGAGGCGAAAGCCTTGGCAAGCGCGACCGGCCGGCGGGGGCGCCCGACGCCCCCGACCGACGGCGTGGCGTTGCCACGACCCCCTTCACTTAACTTTCCTTCTCTCAACCTTCCCCGCCCCGCCCGAAACATCCGGGCGGGGCGTTTTTCATATTGGTGATCCCGCCACGGCGATCTAGCCTGCCTCGCGGGGGTCCAGTCATGACATCGAACACGGTTTTCGCAGTGCTGGCTTTTGCCATTCCGCTGTCCTTCATCTCCGCCATCGCGCCCGCTGCCGATGCGCCCGCGCCGCCACCCCCGCTGGAAGCGTTCGCCGAACTTCCCTTCATGGACGGCCCGCGATTGTCGCCCGACGGCACGAAGGTCGCCGCGCGCATCTCGGTTGGCGGCACGCAGCGGTTCGCGATCATCCCGCTCGGCGATGTCTCCAAGGCGCACACGATCACGACCGGCGACAACGATCTCAACGGCTGGGCCTGGGTCAACGAGGATTGGCTGGTCGCGCGGCTCGGCGGCATGAGCGCGGTACAGGGCGACAAATGGTATCTGCGCCGCGCCGTCGGCATCAAGGCGGACGCCACCAAGGTGGTTCAGCTCGGCAACGATGCGGCGCAGAATGCCGACGATATCCTGTGGATCGCGCACGACGGATCGCCGCATGTGCGCATCGCCATGCAGACGTCGATCTTCAGCGACGATAGCGGCTTCTGGCCCCTGGTGCGCGATTTCGACGTGTCCACCGGGCGCAGCAAGGTGGTGCAGCCCTCGATCGGCAATGTCATGAACTGGCAGGTCGATGGCACCGGCACCGTCCGTCTCGGCCTATCCTATCAGGACGGTTCGCGCGCCTACCGCGTGCTCTATCGCGACGCCGCGGGCCAGTCCTTCCGCACGATCGACAAGGCACGCGGCAGCGCCGCGTCGCTCGGCGCGACGCCCGCTTTGTTCCTTGCCGAGCCGGGCAAGGCCGTCGCCTGGAGCGACGACGACGGGTTCGATGCGCTGTACAGCTATGATCTGGCCACGCTGAAGACCGGCGCCAAGCTGTTCGGCGCGCCCGGCAACGATCTGGACGAACTGATCTCGGACGATCTCGGCACCCGCCTGCTCGGCGTCCGCTACACCGACACGCGCTCGCGCACCCACTGGTTCGATCCGGCAATGGCCAAGATCCAGAGCGACATCGACAAGGCCGTGGGCGCTCGGGAGGGGCGGATCGTCTCCTGGAACCGCGACTTCACCGTCCTGATCGTCCGCATCGGCAATGCCAGCAATGCCGGCCAATATTACGTCTACACCGTGGACGACGGCACGATGCGCATCCTGGCGCGGGTCAGCAACTCGCTCGGATCGAAATCCTATGCGCCGGTGAAGACGATCCAATACAAGGCGCGGGACGGTCTGGAGATCTCCGCCGTGCTCACCCTGCCCCAGGGCAAGCCGGCGAAGAACCTGCCGCTGATCCTGATGCCGCACGGCGGCCCGGCGGCGCGCGACGACGAAAGCTGGGACTGGTGGGCGCAATTTCTCGCCAGCCGCGGCTATGCCGTGCTGCAACCCAATTATCGCGGATCGACCGGCTACGGCACCGCGTTCCAGGCCAAGGGTAAAGGCCAATGGGGCCTCGCCATGCAGGACGACCTGACCGATGCGGTGCGCTGGGCCGCGACCAGCGGCCTGGCCGCTCCCGATCGGGTCTGCATCGTCGGCGGATCCTATGGCGGCTATGCGGCGCTGCGCGCGGCCCAGCGCGACAAGGGTGTCTATCGCTGCGCCGTCTCGTTCGCCGGCGTGTCCGACATGCCGGCGATGCTGCGCTACGATGGCAGCTTCTTGAATGGCGGCCGGTCGAAGGACTATCTGCGCGCCCAGGCACCCGATTTGAAAGGCGTATCGCCGATCAACTTCGCCGGAGACGTTTCGATTCCGCTGCTGCTGGTGCACGGCAAGGCGGACACCGTCGTGCCTGTCGCCCAATCGCGCGACATGGCGCAGAAGCTGAAGGCCGGCAACAAGCCGGTCCGCTATGTCGAACAACCCAAAGGCGACCACCATTTTTCCCGACAGGAGGATCGCGTGCAGTTCCTGAAGGAATTGGAGGCGTTCCTGCAGGCGAACAATCCGGCTTAGGGTGCGGGGAAGCGAGCCGGCCCCGGCCCGCTACCGCCCTGCCCCCGGACACCTCCGTAATGGTCCAAACCCGCCTTTGAGAAGGGCGATGCATTCCCAACCCTGAGTCCCGCAACGACTCGGGCCGAATTCATGATCTTCCTGTTCTGTTCACGGCGCATTGCCCGTTCCGCCGGCGGCCACGCATGAACATTCAATCCTATCTGGATGAAGTTCGCGCCAAATATGCCAGCGGCCAGGCGACCGAGCACAGTTACCGCCCCGCGCTCGAAACGCTGTTCCGCTCGATCGATCCCGAACTGGAAATCATCAACGAACCGCGCCGGGTCGCGGTCGGCGCGCCCGATTTCGTGTTCAACCGCAAGGGCATCAGCATCGGCTGGGCCGAGGCGAAGGATGTCGGCCGCGACATCACCCGCTTCCGCACGGGCGACTATGGCAGGGAACAGAAGGACCGCTACCGCAAGGGGCTGCCCAACCTGATCTACACCAACGGCATCGACTTCGAATTCCTGCGCGAGGGGGACCGGATCAACTTCGTCTCGATCGCCGATCTCCTGCCGTCGCTCCCGGCAAGGCCCGATCGCTTCGACGAACTGTCGCGCAACTTGCGGTCGTTCGCACAGGCCACGCCGATCAGCATCCGCTCTGCCGCGAAACTGGCCCAGATGATGGCCGGCAAGGCGGCGATCATCAAGGACGTGCTGGGCCAGTTGCTGCACGACGACACGGCGCTGCGCAGCGCGCTCGGCGGCCAGTATCGCGCGTTCAAGGCCGAACTGCTGCCGCATATGGACATCGACGAATTCGCCGATCTCTATGCCGAGACGATCACCTACGGCATGTTCGCCGCGCGGCTGCACGACGATAGCCTCGAAACGTTCAGCCGCAGCGAGGCGCTGCAGCACCTGCCGCGCTCGAACCCGTTCCTGCGCAGCCTGTTCGGCTATATCGCCGGCCCGGATCTGGACGATCGCATCGCCTGGATCATCGACGATCTCGCCGATATCCTTCGCGCGTCGGACCCCAGGATGCTGTTCCGCGATTTCGGCAAATTCACCGCGCGCAACGATCCCTTCGTCCATTTCTACGAAGACTTCCTCAAGGAATACAATCCGAAGAAGCGCAAGAGCCGAGGCGTCTGGTACACGCCGGAACCGGTGGTCGACTTCATCGTCCGCGCGGTCGACGATGTTCTGAAGACCGAATTCGGTCTGCCCGACGGTCTCGCCGACACCAGCAAGGTGACGGTCGATTACGATACCGGCACCAACGATGCGAAGGGCCGTCCGCGCCTGATCCGCAAGGACGTGCACCGCGTGCAGATCCTCGATCCGGCGACCGGCACCGGCACCTTCTTGGCCAAGGCGGTGCAGACGATCGCCGACCGCGTCAAATCGCGCGCACCGGGCAAATGGTCCGGCTATGTCGAACGCGAACTGATCCCGCGCATCCACGGCTTCGAACTGCTCATGGCCAGCTACGCGATGTGCCACATGAAGCTCGACATGCAGTTGCGCGAAACCGGCTACAGGCCGAGCGCCAGTCCCCCGCGCCTGTCGGTCTGGCTGACCAACGCGCTGGAACCCGGCGAACGCGAGGTCCGCGACCTGTTCTTCACCGCGCTGGTCGACGAAGCGCGCGGCGCGAGCGAGGTGAAGCGCAATACCCCGATCATGTGCATCATCGGCAACCCGCCATATTCGGGCGAAAGCGCGAATACGGGCGCATGGATCACCGGGCTGATGGACGCCTACAAGCGCGAACCCGGCGGCAAGCAGCGGTTGAACGAACGCCAGACCCGCTGGCTGCTCGACGATTACGTAAAATTCCTCCGCCTGGCCGAAGCGACGATCGCGCGCAGCGAGGGCGGCGGCGTGCTGGGCTTCATCACCAACCACGGCTATCTCGACAACCCCACGTTCCGCGGCATGCGCTGGCACCTATTGCGAAGCTTCGATGCGATCCACGTGCTGGATCTGCACGGCAACGCGAAGAAGAAGGAAACCGGACCCGGCGGCGCGACGGACAAGAACGTGTTCGACATCCAGCAGGGCGTGGCGATCATCATCGCCATCCGCCGGGCGGGCAAGAAACGCGATGGCCTCGGGACCATCCATCACGGCGATGTCTGGGGTAGCCGTGACGACAAATACGATGCCTTATGGGGCGGCACGCCGGAGTCGCTGTCAGATACCATTCTGGCCGCGACGGAGCCGGCGCACGCCTTCGTTCCGCGCGACGCATCGAAACTGGCGGCATACGAGCTCGGCTTCTCGCTCGGCAAATTGTTCAAGACGGCCTCCGCCGGTATCCTGACGGCACGAGACGCGCTGTCGATCGATCACGACCGCAGCGACTTGTGGCAACGCATCAACCATATCGCCGTCACCGATGTCGACACCCTGCGCAGGCACTATGCGGTCGGCAAGGATAGCCGGAGCTGGTCGCTGGCCGGGGCGAAAGCCGATGTCGTCGCCAATCTGGATAGCCGGCGATTGTGCCGGGTCGTGCATCGTCCCCTGGACATGCGCTGGACGTTCTACACCGGCACCACCAAGGGGCTACACTTCTTTCCCGCCGACAAGGTTTCGGACAGTCTGTTCGCCGCGGATACGATCGCGCTGCTGACACCGAAGCAGACGAAGGAGCAGAGCGGTGCCTTCGTCATCGATACGATAGCGACCCACAAATCCTACAGTGCCTATGACATCACGTCGGTGATGCCGCTCTACATCACTGCGCGGACGCCGCAGGGCGGGCAAGGGAAGCTGTCCGGCCATGGTCGGGCGCTGAACTTGGACGCGAAGATCTACGCCGCGATCTGCAAGGCCGCCGGTCTCAAACCCTCGCCCGACGCCGGCACCGGCACCGGCAATGCCTTCCGCACCGCCACGGGTGCCGCCCGGCCGGCCGAGGTCAAGGTGTTCGATTACATCTACGCCGTGCTGCACGCACCCGCTTACCGCGAAACCTATGCCGAGTTCCTCAAGATCGACTTCCCCCGGATCCCCTATCCGCGCGATGCAAAGACATTCGCCGTCATCTCCGACCAGGGCGAAGCTCTGCGTCGCCTGCACCTGATGGAGCCGGATGCGATCGGCGACACGCCTTACGCCTATCGCGGCGATGGCGACGACGTGGTCGCGCCCGGCTTCCCCAAGTTCGAGAAAGGGCGTGTGCGGATCAACCCCGATCAGTTCTTCGATGCGGTTCCGGCGATCGCATGGTCGGCCCATATCGGCGGATATCAGCCGGCACAGAAATGGCTGAAGGACCGGCGCGGGCGCAGCTTGTCATGGGACGATATCGGCCATTATCAGCGCATCGTGAAGATTCTCGCCGAAACCGATCGGATCATGGCGGGGATCGTCGTGCCGCTCGAATAAATCGGCTCGCGAAAGGCGGCGGGCGCTGTCCTACAAGGAGCCGAGGCGGTAAAAGCGTATCGAACCCGCTCCGTTCTTTCTCATCCCCGCCACCCGACAGCATCGCGCCCGGCCGCGCTTCCCGCCGCGCCGCAGCCGATACCGTGTGAACTTCAGTGAACTTCGCGGCCCTCACCCAGGCATACCGTGTCGACTTGTGTGAACTTCGGCCCGCCGCTTCCCTTTTCGTGCATCATCCGCTAAGGGCCGCGCTCCAAGATTTCCCCCGAAAATTACCAGAGGTTTGTTTGGCCAAGGAAGAACTGCTCGAAATGCGCGGCCAGGTGGTGGAGCTTTTGCCCAACGCCATGTTCCGCGTGAAGCTCGAAAACGATCACGAAATTCTCGGCCATACCGCCGGCAAGATGCGCAAGAACCGCATCCGCGTGCTGGTGGGGGACGAAGTGCTGGTCGAACTCACGCCCTACGATCTCACCAAGGGCCGCATCACCTACCGCTTCAAGTAAACGGCTAGGTTCGCCTTCCCAAACCGTTCGTGCTGAGTAGAGACCGAGTAGCCGAAGGCGTATCGAGGGCTCGTATCGAAGCACCGTTGGAGCGCGTGACGCCTGTCCTTCGATACGCCCTCTCGATACGCCCTGCGGGCTACTCGATGGCTACTCGGGACGAACGGGCGCGAGCAGGTAGGAATGACAGACTCCATCCCCCACCTCGTCCTCGCCTCCACGTCGCCCCGCCGTCTGGAGCTGCTCGCCCGTATCGGCATCGCGCCTGCGCGCCTCGCCGCGCCGGACGTGGACGAGGATCCGCTGCCGGGTGAAGCGCCCCGCCTTTATGTGCTGCGCATCGCCACCGCCAAGGCGCATGCGGTGGAGCGCGCCGCGAACGAGGTGATCCTGTCCGGCGACACGACCATCGCGGTCGGCCGCCGTATCCTGGGCAAGCCGGAGGACGAGGCGGACCTGCGCCGCATGCTCGGCCTGCTGTCCGGCCGTCGCCACCACTGCCTGTCCGCCGTCTGCGTCATCGACACCGCCGGCACGGCGCGCACGCGTCTGTCCGACACGACCATAGCCTTTAAGCCGCTCTCGCCCGCCGAGATCGACGCCTATGTCGCCAGCGGCGAAGGCATGGGCAAGGCCGGCGGCTATGCGATCCAGGGGCGCGCCGAGGCCTGGGTGCGGATGCTCTCGGGCAGCCACTCGGGCGTCGTCGGTCTGCCGCTGTTCGAGACGCGCGCCTTGCTCGGCAGCGCGGGCGTCCCACTTGCCTGAATGGCTCTACGAAGCCGGCATCGGCGAAGCCCGCGCCGCCTTGGTCGCGGACAATCGCATCCTCAAGGTGCGAATCGAGCCCGATGATGGCGCCGTCCGCGTCGGCACCGTCACCCCCGCCCGCCTGATCGAGATCACCCGCCCGGGCCGCGAAGGCCGCATCACGCTGGACGACGGCGGCGAGGCCACGTTTTCCCCCCTGCCGCCCGGGATCACGCAGGGGAGCCGCCTGACGGTCCGAATCGTCCGCGCGGCGATCCCGGAGGCCGGCCGACCCAAACGCCCCCGCGCCGCGCCCACCGACGAAGCGCCCGGCCCCGGCCCCGACCTCCTCGCCCGCATCACCGCCACCGGCCACCCTGTCCGCACGCTGCGCGCCCACGAACCGGATGCGCTCGAACAGTCCGGCTGGTCAGAGGTGCTGGAAGAGGCCCTGACCGGCGAGATCGCCTTTGCCGGCGGCGCGCTGCGCATGACGCCGACTCCGGCGATGACCCTGTTCGACGTGGACGGCACCGGCGACCTCGATTCGCTCGCTCTCGCCGCCGCGACCGCCGTGGCCGAGGCGATCGTGCGCCACGATATCGGCGGGTCGATCGGCATCGACTTCCCCACGATCACCGGCAAGGCCCCGCGCCTGGCCGTCGCCGGCGCGATCGACGACGCGCTGCCCGGGCCGTTCGAACGCACCGCGGTCAACGGCTTCGGCTTCCTGCAGATCGTGCGTCCGCGGATCCACGCCTCGCTGCCCGAACGGCTGCGCGCCGATCCGTCCGCCGCGAAGGCCCGCGCCCTGCTGCGTCAGATCGAACGCACCCCGCCCCCGGTACCGCGCCGGCACCGCGTCTCCGCCCGCCTGCTTGCCACGCTCGCCGCGCACCCCACATGGGTGGAAGACCTCGCCCGCCGCACCGGCGTGGTGCCGACCTTCGAGCTGGAATGACGATGGCCAAGACTGACGCCTGCCCGATCTGCGGCAAACCCCCCGCCGGAACCCACAAGCCGTTCTGCAGCCAGGGGTGCCGCGACCGCGATCTGCTGCAATGGCTGGGCGAGGGGTATCGCATCCCGGCCGGCCCTTTGAACGTCGATGAAGCGGATAGTCTGCCGGATGGGCTGGACAGCCGTGGGTCCGCCGACTAAGAGCGCGCTTCCGATCGAAAGATCGGTGTGCCCGAGTAGCTCAGTTGGTAGAGCACACGATTGAAAATCGTGGTGTCGGTGGTTCGAACCCGCCCTCGGGCACCACTCCTTTCTTGTCGGCGCAGGTCCGCGGAAAGAGAGCGGTGGTTGCCCCCTTACGATCGGACGCGCGTTCGACCTTGGCAGCGAAAAACGAAGCCGGGTTTGGCCGGTATCCAAGCGACCGCCACGCGCTCGGAAGCGCCGCACGTCGATGCGCACCGCAAGCTCGCCCTGCAGAACCAGCCATCTTCAAAAATTTGATCTGGAAAGGCCGCAAGGACGGGCCGGTACGGCACCGCATTGACACGATAGCCGACACCGGTTCTATATATCTCACCAATAGCATTGATGATCCCCGTCGAATGGGGGCTGTGCTGGAGCGGAGAGATACTCATGGCCAGCAAGACCTACGGAGCGGACGAAGCGATCCCGATCGCTGCGGAAGAGAGCTATCCGTCCGCCGCCTATGGCTGGTTCGTCGTCTTCGTCCTGACCGTGGCGTATGTCTTCTCGTTCCTCGACCGCCAGATCCTGAGCCTTCTCGTGGAACCGATGAAGCGCGATCTCGCGCTCAGCGATACGCAGATCAGCCTGTTGCAGGGATTGGCCTTCGCCTTGTGCAACGTGCTGGTGGGGCTGCCGCTCGGCCGCCTCGTCGATTCGAAACGGCGCACCTGGCTCGTCGCCGGCGGCATCGGCTTCTGGAGCCTCGCCACCGCCGGCTGCGGGCTCGTGCGGAGCTACGGCGCCCTGCTCGCCTTGCGCATGGGCGTGGGTGCGGGCGAGGCCGTCCTGACGCCGGCGGCGAACTCGCTGATCGGCGATCATTTCCCGCCCCACAAGGTCGGCCTGCCATTGGCGGTGTACAGTATCGGGATCTATATCGGCGGTGGTCTGGCGCTCGTGATCGGTGCGACGATCATCGCCGGAACCCTGAAATCCGGCCCGACATTGCTGCCGTTGATCGGCGAGATCAGGCCCTGGCAAACTGTCTTCCTGATCATCGGCCTGCCCGGTCTGCTGGTCGCGTTGGTGGCATTGTGCCTGCGCGAACCTCGTCGCACGGGTGCGGTGCATTCGGTGACCGCCGCCGATGGCAGCCAGGTCGCCGCGGCCCTGCCGCTGCGCGACGTGCTCGCCTATCTCCGGGCGAACAAGCGCGCCTTCCTGGCGATCAACCTGTTCATGGGCTTCTCCGCGGTCGCGGGCTACGGCGTGGCGGCCTGGGTTCCCACGATGTTCATCCGGCGTCACGGATGGAGCGCCGTCGAGATCGGCCACATCTACGGCGTGCTGCTACTGACCTTCGGCACCGCCGGCGTGTTGTGCGGCGGGTGGCTCGGCGACGTGATGACCCGGCGTCGCGGCGCCTCGGGCCGGCTGCGCGCGGCCGTGTGGGTGAAGCTGGCGACGATCCCGCTGATCTTCGGCTATACGCTGCTCCCGAACGGATCCTGGGCGCTCGTGCCGCTGGCCGGCGCGGTCTTCCTGCCGACGTTCCTGAACGGCCTCAGCCCCGCGATCATCCAGCAGATGGTGCCGAACCAGATGCGCGGCACCGCGATCTCGATCTCGCTCCTGGTCATCAACCTGCTCGGTCTCGGCCTGGGGCCGACGCTGATCGCGTTGATGACCGACCGGGTCTTCCACGATCCGGCGATGATCCATCTCGCGATCCTGGCCGTCAGCGTCGCGATGCTGCTCCTGTCGCTCACCTGCCTGCTGATCGGCTATCGGCCTTATCTCGCGCTGGTCGAACGGCTCGGGCACGCGCGCCTGGCATCCGCCGGCCCGCCCGTGGCGGTCGACGGGGCCGCTGTACCTTGATGATCGCAGACGATATGCCGGAGGGATGACCGAGCAACGATCCCAAGGTGCCGGCACCGGAGCGCCGCCAGCGGCGACGAGCGATCGCCAGCCGCGCTTCAATCGCGACGAGCGCCAGGCCGATCTGCTGAGATACGCGGCGCAGGAAGTGCTCGCTCAAGGCGGCTTCCCTATCTCGTTCGAGCGGCTGGCATGCGCGGCCAACGTCAGCAAAGCCCTGATATACAATTATTTCCCCAATCAGCACGTGCTGGGTTCGGCACTCCTGACCGAGGCACTCAGCGTCATCGACCGCGACGCGCTACGCAAGGCGGTGGCACGACCCGACCTGCTGGACGCCGCACGCGCCTGCGCGCTGGCATATTTCGAACTTGTCGGCCGCCAGGGTCCGCTATTGCACGTCCTGCTCGCGGACGCCTTTCTCGAACAGGGAACGGATCGCGCGGCATTTGGACGTGCCGCCATGCTCCTGCTGCCGCTGACCCGACGCCTGAAGCGCGAATTGCGCCTGTCGTCCCGCGAAGCGACCGTCATCGTGCACCTGCTGATGACCGTGCCGGAGGAAGCGGGGCGCAAGGTGTTCCAGGGCGACGTCGATCCCGAACTCGCCAAGCGGCTGTGCGGGGAAACGATCGTCGCGAGCCTGGCCGCCCTGGACGGCCAGACCCCCGAGCATCTGGCGGAAGTGGCCGCGAGCGCGGACTTTTTATGAGCGGCTGCCGTACCGATCGATCATGTGCGCCTGCCCGCCGCCGATCGCCGGCATGACCAGTCGCTCGGCCGTTGCCAGATCGATCTTGCCCCGCGCCAGCAACCGGCCGCCGCGCAGCGACACCGCCGTCAGCATCGCCCCCACGATCGCGCTGACCTGCGGCGGCACGCGATACGCCTCCTGATATACGTCGCCGAACACTTTGCGGTTGGCGTTGCGCCGGTCTTCATGCTCGTCGCGAAGGATGGCGCGGACATCCGGCAAGGCGAGCAATTGCTGCAACACTTCGCCGCGCGTGGCGACCTGCCGCAGATAGGCGAGCGTCGTCAGCGTGTAGCGCATCTGCGGATCCGTACATTGGCGGCTGGCCGCGAGCCGCGCCTTGTTCATTTCGACCAATTCGGACCGAGCGATCGCGGCGAGCAGCTCGGCGGCGCTGCTGAAATAATTATAGCTCTGCGCCTCGCTCATTCCGAGCTCGCGCGCGACCCGTTTCATCGACACCGCGTGGACGCCCTCGGTCCGTACCAGCATCTCGCCCTGCGCCAGAATCTTCTCCCGCCGCTCTTCCCGCGTCAGCCGCAACCGAGGGCGTCGCGATCGCGACCGCGCCGGCGCGATCGTGGCGTATAGATCGGTGCCGGGCGGCGCGGCCGGCAACGGGGTCTGCACCTCGTCCTTGCCGGCATAGACCTTCGCCCAATATCCCCGCGTGGGATAGGGCACCAGCAACCGGTCGCAGATCTTCGCCAATCCGTTGCCGGACAGGCCGATCTCGCCCGCGATCGTCGTCATCGGCTTGGACCAGACCAGATCGTAGATTTCCCGGCGGGACAGCCTCGTCCCGTCGGCGACCGGAAGCTGATCGCTCGGCGCTACAGCGGGATCGGGGGGGTGGCGCATCGCGCGATCAAGCACGTTCGACGCTCTCTTGGCAAGCGATCGATAGGTCTTGACTGATAGTCCAGTTAGAATCTAACTCATAACCATCGCACCAATAAAGCCGAGAGCGTCGGGTGTGCCGGGAGAGAGTGTCGTCGCGAACGCTGCACCGCGTCGCGGCTCCTTCTCCGCATTTAGGATGATCCAGGCTGGATCTCGTGAGGGGAGGATAAGAATGCGCGCTTGCATGACCATCGGGATGCTGCTGACGGGCGTTTCCACGATCGCCGTTCCGTCCGCCGCCGCGGCGCAGGCGACGCCCGTTCAACCCGCCCGGGCGGACAGCGATCCTGGCCAGTCCGAGGCGATCGACTCGCCCGCGCCGTCCGCCGTCGAAGCGCCGGCGGAAATCGTCGTGACCGCGCAGCGCCGCGCCGAAAGCGTCCAACGGGTTCCCGTGGCGATCACGGCGGTCCGCGGCGATGCGCTTCAGCGCCTCAACATCACCAGCCCCCAGCAGCTCACGCTGATCGACCCAAGCGTGAAGTACAAGCAGAGCACCAGCGCCGGAAATTCCGGCTTCCTCATCCGCGGCATCGGCACCAGCAGCTTTTCGGCCGGAATCGAACAGAGCATCTCGACCGTTGTCGACGGCGTGGTGCTTGGCGATCCGTCCACCATCTCGACGCTCGTCGATATCGAACGGGTGGAAATCCTGCGCGGTCCGCAGGGCATGCTGTTCGGCAAGAACGCCTCCGCCGGGCTCGTGTCCTTCACCACCGTCCGCCCCAAGATCGGCGTCACGGAACTGATCGGCCATGGCGAGGTCGGCACGCAGGGTCACGGGGTCGCCAACCTGATCGCCAATCTGCCGCTCTCCGATACCGCGGCGCTACGAGTCTTCGGCTTCTACAAGCAGCGCGACGGGGTGGTCCGCAACCGCAATCCGGCCCTGCCGCGCGATGTGGATGGCCAGCTGAATTACGGCGGCGGCGCGAAGTTCCTGTGGAAGCCGAACGACGATCTGAACGTGTTCGTATCTGCCGATTATTCCGAAGTCGGCCGGTTCTGCTGTTCGATGGTCTGGGCGAAGAACGCCCCCGGCTACGCCCCGGCCGTCTCGCTCGCGCAATACGGCATCACCGCGTCCCCGACCAATCGCGACGTCGCGATCGGCGGACGATCATACGGTTACGCCCATCGCGGGGGTGCTTCGATCGAGGTCAATTACGAGATGGGCGATTACGCCCTCACGTCGCTCAGCGCGTATCGGCAATCCTACCGCGAATCGTTCTACGACGGCGACAATACGACCGTGAACTATGTCGATCGGAACGGCGGATCGAACGCCCTGCGTCAGGTGAGCCAGGAGCTGCGGCTGACATCGCCCACCGGGGGCCTTGTCGATTATGTCGCGGGCCTGTTCTTCTTCGACCAGCATGCCACCGGATATATCGACCAGCAGGGCCGCCTGGAGTGGATCGTCCCCGCATCGAACGGGACGATTATCCGCGTCGTTCCGACCCAGCCGGTCGGGACGATCTTCGACGGCAATCTCACCAATCGCGTGCATTCGCGAAGTTACGCCGCGTTCGCCCAGGCGAACGTCCATGCCACCGACAAACTGAACTTCATTCTCGGCGGTCGTCTGACGCGGGACGTGCTGAAGCTGGATTACAGTCGCGGTTCGGTGCCGGGCACGGTGCCGATCCCGGGGGGCGTGACATTGTCGCTGCGCCAGAGCACCGCGAACACCAACCTCTCCTTTCGTCTGGGCGCGCAATATAGCGTCAGCGACGACATCATGACCTACGCCACCGTGTCGCGCGGCTATAAGGGTCCCGGCTTCAGTGGCCTCACCGTCTCCAACGTCTCGCAGGATCAGCGGGTCGCACCGGAAATCCCGACCAACTACGAACTCGGCATCAGGGCGACGTTGCTCGATCGGCGCCTGACGCTCAACGCGACCTTGTTCAAGACCCATGTCCGCGATTTCCAGGCCCAGGTCGCCGACCTGTCGAGCGCAAGCTACGCCAACCGCATCACCAACGCCGGTTCGCTCAACAGCAAGGGTGTGGAATTCAGCGTCATCGCCCGCCCGATCCCCGATCTCACGCTCAGTGGCGGCGGCTCCTACGTCGATGCGAAATATGGCGAGTTCAACGGCGTGCAATGCTATTTCGGCCAACCGAAGGTCGCCCAGGGTGGGCCATGCACGGCACCGCCCGCCAACCCGACCTCGATCGACGGATTCTTCAACGCCGCCGGCCTGCGCCTCGCCGCCGCACCGAAATTCAGCTACAATCTCGTTGCCGATTACCAGCGAGCGATCGGGTCCGATCTGCGCGCTTCGGTGCAGTTCAATTTCAGCGGGCAATCGGACGTCAATTATTCGGCCAACGGCGATCCGGGAACGATCCAGAAGGCGTTCGGACTGCTCGGCGGCAATGTCGGGATCGGCGCGGCGGACAGCCGCTGGCGCATCGGCCTGTTCGCGATCAACCTGCTCGACAAACGGTGGGCCGCGCAAAAGAATCCCAGCCCGACGACCACGTTGAACCCGGGCGGCTACCTGCAATATTACAGCCCGGACGCGGTGCGGACCGTTGGCCTGACGCTCGATTTCAGACTGTGATGGAGACTGGTCCGATGAAGTTCTACGGCGCGCCGATGCCGGCCCCCAACCCCCGCCGGGTTCGCATCTTCGCGGCGGAGAAATCGATTTCGCTGCCCGAGATCGCGCTCGATCTGCGCGAACGGGATCACAAGTCCGCCGATCATCTCAGGCGAAATTCGCTCGGACAGGTTCCCGTGCTCGAACTCGACGACGGCACGATGATCACCGAGACCGTCTCGATCTGCCGATATCTCGACGCGGTCTATCCGGATCCACCGATGTTCGGCCGTACTCCGATCGAGATCGGCGTTGTCGACATGTGGATACGCCGGATCGAGATTCAGCTCGCCGAACCGACCCGAATGTTCTGGCGCCATGCCCATCCCGCCACGGCCGCCTTGGTCGAACAGCATGTCGTGTTCGGCGAGTCCAACCGTGCGACCTTGTCGCGCGCGATGGACTGGTTCGATCGCGAGATCGGCGACGGGCGAACCTTCATCACCGGCGATACCTTCACGATGGCCGACATCGCGGCGTTGACGATGATCGATTTCGCGACGCTGATCGGCCTCGATCCGGTTGCTGATCGCAAATCGGTCGCGATCTGGCATGAACGGGTTTCGGCCCGCCCCAGCGCCAGGGCATAGACCGCCCTCCAATTGTCAGGAATTTCGCCATGCAAGCTCGCCAGGTCCAGCTTGTCCGCCGTCCGAACGGCGTACCGGTCGCCCAGGATTTCAAGATCGTATCGGTAGATCTGCCCGAGCCGCAATCCGGCGAGGTCGAGGTCGAGGCGTTGCTGCTGTCGGTCGACCCCTATATGCGACCGCGGCTCAATGCCGATCAGCCACTGAACGAGGCGATGCTGGGCACGGGGATCGGGCGTGTCGTCAAATCGCGCGATCCGGCAGTCCCGGAAGGAACGCTGGTTCGCCACGCGGCCGGCATGCGCGAGCGTTTCCTGTCGCCGGGCCAGGCCGTGCGCATCCTCCGACCCGATCCCGCCTTGCCGCTCACCGTCTACATGCACGCGCTGGGCGGCACCGGACTGACGGCCTATGGCGGGTTGCTCGAAATCGGCGCTGTGCGGGAAGGTGAGCAGGTCGTCGTCTCGACAGCGGGCGGCGCGGTCGGCTCCGTCGCGGCACAGATCGCCAAGATCAAAAACTGCCACGTGGTCGGGATCGCGGGCAGCGACGACAAGGTATCCTGGCTGTTGCAGGAGGCCGGGATCGACGCGGCGATCAACTATCGAACACAGAGTTTGCCCGCGGCGCTGGCCGAGGCGACGCCGAAGGGCATCGACATCTATTTCGAGAATGTCGGCGGCGCGCATCTCGATGCCGCCCTGCCGCTGATGAACGTCCACGGGCGCATTCCGCTGTGCGGGATGATCTCGACATACAATGGAGCGGGAGAAGGTGTGAACAACCTGTTCGAGATGATCTACCGTCGGGTCAGGATGCAGGGCTTCGTCTCGACCGACTTCGCGTCCCTGAACGACCGGTTCGTCGCGGACATGACGGCTTGGCTCAAGGCTGGACAGA
The DNA here is from genome assembly GCF_001423845.1 of Sphingomonas sp. Leaf357. NCBI lineage: Bacteria > Pseudomonadati > Pseudomonadota > Alphaproteobacteria > Sphingomonadales > Sphingomonadaceae > Sphingomonas > Sphingomonas sp. Leaf357. The sequence continues at coordinate 680,492 of NZ_LMPM01000002.1, forward strand.
TCAAATATCAGGAGACGGTTGTCTACGGCTTCGAAAACGCGCCGGAAGCGTTGATCGGCCTCTTCAGCGGACGGAACGCCGGCAAGATGCTGGTCAGCGTCCGCGACTGAACCGGCATACGCCAGACCGTCCGCGCTGCCGGATCGGTCACTGCTGCAATCGCTTGCCGAGGCGGAGGCGCGGGGGCATGAGACTGCGATGTTGGAAACCACGGATCTCGCTCAAGCGGCGCACGTCGTCCAACTCGCGCTGACGCCGATCTTCCTGCTGACCGGTCTTGCATCGCTGCTCAACGTCTTCACCACCAGGCTGGGTCGCATTGCCGACCGCGTCGATCGTCTGGCAAATGATGCCGCAGGGCATCCCCGCCAGTTGGCCCGCCTGCGGCTTCGTTCGCGTGCGCTCGACCTTGCCGTCCTGTTGGCCGCCCTGGCCGGCGCACTGACCTGCGGTGCCGCGCTGACGCTATTCCTGGGGGCGTTGCGCAACGCCGGCACGGGCTACTTTCTCTTCGGCTTTTTCGGATCGGCGCTCATCTGCGCGGTCGCGGCGCTCGCGGCGTTCGGATTCGAAACCGTCCTCTCCGGCAGATCCGTTCGAGAGCAAGCGCAACCGGAGGGCGACCAGCAAGAGCATCAAGACCGATAGAAGGTTGCGACGCTAGTTAGCCCCGAAGTTTATGTCGCTGAACTGCCCCCCAGTGCGACACCCGATTCACCTATATCGCGCCCCGACTTTCAACATTTGCTATCCGGAAGCGTTTCTTTGGCCAAGTGCCAATTATGGACGTCGCGCCGCAAGGCGATTACGCTTGCCACACTCGCAATCGTAGATACGTTGACGTTCAAGATGAACGTCCGAAACAATCGCATAGACGGCTGGAAGGCGATCGGAGCTTATCTGGGCCGAGAGCGAAGCACCGTCATCCGCTGGACGAAGGATCGGGGTCTTCCGGTACATGCGATGCCCGGCGGCAGGACAAGGCGAGTCTATGCCCTGAAAGATGAATTGGATGCTTGGCGCCTGTCGCTGCCTCCAACCGACGCCACGCCGAAAATATCCGAGATGCCGATCGCCGCGCCAACTGTTCGAGCGCGGATCAACAATATTTGGCTAGGTGCCATGATTTGTGCGGCGGCCGCGGGAGCATTGGCGATTGCCGTGACCTTGTCTCACCGCGATGACGACAGCCGCATGATCCCGAACGATCCGAAATTGGCCCAGAGGTTCATCACGGCCAGGGACGAGATCGCCCGGCGAGATGCGCGCAGCCTTGGCGATGCCACGTCCGATCTCAAGGCCATCACGCAGGCCGATCCCGGTTTCGCACCCGCGCAGGCGAGCTTGGCGGACGCGTACATACTCGCGCGCGAATTCGGGTCGATAGACGATAGAGATGCTTTCCCGAAGATCGAACAGGCCGCCCGGCGCGCGCTCGCCATCGCCCCCGATCTCGCCGGCGCGCATCGCGCGATCGCGTTCGTCGATTATTGGTGGAAGGGCGACGGGCCCGCCGCTGTGCAGGGGTTTCGCCGTGCGCTCGCTCTGGACGAGGAGGATGGCTTCACGCATTTGTGGTATGCCAACATTTTGGCCGACAATGGCGATACTGCCGCGGCCGCGCGCGAGTTCGAAACCGCGAAACGATATCAGCCCGGCGCACCGTCGATCCGGATCGACGAGGCATGGGCGATCTGGTCGGCCGGCGACGATGCCCGCGCGCAAGCCATGTTGACCGATCTGGCGCAGGAACAGCCGATGCTTGCGACGATCTACGACTGCCTGTCGTTCGTGGCGCTGGGGCGCGGTGATCTGGTCGGCTATGCTCGCGAACTCGCGCGGCGTGCGAAGTTTCGCAACGAAGCCGGACTGTCGGCCTATGCGGCTGCCGTCGGCAAAGCCGTTTCGGAAAAGAACCTCGACGCTCTAGCCCTGTTGATGTTGGAGCGTGCACGCAACAGCGACAGCGGCGATCATTCGGATCTGTCGCTCGAGGCATTTTTCGAAAGCGCGCTGGGGCGCCGCGCCGCGTTGCTCGACCTCCTGTCGCAGGCCGAAAGCCGGCACGAAATATGGCAGGGGGCGGGATTGCGCCTTCACATCGCGCGGCGCTGGCGGGGCGATGCGGAAGTGATGCGATTGCTTCGACGGCGCACTCCGCCACCGCTCGTTTGAAGACCTGCCGGATCAGCGGATTTTATCGATCGGCCGTCACTTCGGGGGCAACAATATCGTCGTTCCGCCGTCCGGCAATTGCGTCGATTTGTCGGGAACGCTGGATGGTGCCGGATCGCTTTTCGGATCGCGCTGGTCCCGCAAGGCGCCGGCCAATTGGTCCGCGGGTCCATTGGGATCGCCGAGGCCCAAGGTGTTCGACAGCGGACGGCCGGTAACGGCATCGCGCATGGTGGGCCGGTTGGGGTTCACCAGCAACAGCAGGCGTCCCTCCGCCGTAACAGAAGTGCCGGTGCTCGCATCTGCACCTGGAGCCAAGCGGCGTTCGGCCAGTTTCTGGCACCTCGCCGACTTTGCCGCCGCTTCGGCCGGGTCGCAGCGGTCGCGGCCAACCACCGGTTCGATCGTCACGGCCTGTTTGTCGGGCCGTTTCGGCAAGTCGTCGGTTTCGGACAGCGGTCGTGCGCCTGCGCTGTCGGGCTGCGGAATGACGAGGTTCGAGATGCGCCCGGCCTTATGGTCTCGGGCCGCCGTCTCGGACAACTGATCGAGCACGATCGGAGAACTGGTCTTGTCGGTAGCGCTTTGCGCCACGGCCGCGCTCGCGCACAACAGCCCGATCAGCGGCGGTGAGGCAATCGAAACGGCCCATGGTCTCATTTGCCCGCGCCTGTCTGTACGATCATGACCGGCGCGGCGCCGGCACCCTGGGCCATCGAAAGCACGAGGCCATGCCCTTGCTGCACGACGTTGCCCCGGCCATTTCCGTTTTGCTCGAAGGTCAACGCATTGTCCTCCCCGGTCTGCAAGACCCGTAGATCGTTGGCCGAACCATTCTGGGCAAGCGTGCCGACGTTGTGCGATCCGCTTTGATACGCGGTGAGCGAAGAATCGCCCCCCGACTGGCTCAAGTCCAGCGCGTTGTCCGCGCCGATCTGATAGGCGAGAACGGCGTTATTGCCCATCCCGCGTTGATCGAGCATCGTCCGGTTACCGGAGCCGGCCTGATAGAGCGCAGCCTCGGTCTGCACGCCCTGCTGATCGATCCGGGCGCTATTGTTCGCGCCCGACTGATCGACCGTCACGCGCAATTGCGCGCCGTTCTGTGTGACCAAAGCCTGGTTGCCGCTGCCGCTTTGCCGAACGACCGCGTTCTGGGTTGGCGCGGATTGCGAGACCGATGCCGCGTTCCCGGTGCCGTTCTGCTCGATCGACACCTTCGCGATCGGGCCGATCTGCTGAACGAAGGCGGGGTCGGTTTCCGGGCCGGCAACGGCCAGCAGCCCAAGCGCTACGAAAATGACGGGGGACATGGTCCTAACTCCCTGTACGGCGGCGCGGGGGCAGCGTTCCGGATCGAACGACTACGGAGACTGGAGCGGTCGAAGGTTCGCATCTGCGGAAAACGGCACTTCGAAAAAAAAGGATCGGGGAGGACCGAAGCCCTCCCCGACGTTTCGCAAAGCTCAATGGCTCTGCGTGACGCTCGACGTGTTGCCCGTTCCGGTCTGCGCGACATGCGCCCAGGTGTTGGCGTAATACTGACCAACTGCGGACGTGTTGTACGAGCCGGACTGCGTGACATCGGCCACATTGCTGTCGGCCGTCTGGTTGAGCGACGACGTGTTGTTGAAGCCTGCCTGAATGATCGTGCCCGTGCCGTTGGTGCCCGACTGGTTCACGTTGGACAGGCCATAGCCGCCCGATTGCTGCGTCTTGGCCTGATTGGTCTGGCCGCTTTGCGTGACATAAGACTGATTAGAAACGCCAGTTTGTACTACATATGCTGCGTTAAGTGCGGTCGACTGGTTGATGCTGGCAATGCCACCCGTCGAGCTCGTCTGGTAGATGCCGGCCGCTTGTAAAGAACCCGACTGCGATACGGCCGCATTGTTGTATGAGCCACTATCCTGATGGATGAAAGCATCGGCATTGGTCGCACTCTGGCCGACGTTGGCAGTGCTGTTCTGTTCATAGCCGATTTGGACGATAGCGGCGCGTTCGCCAGCATTTACCTGATTCACTGTCGCGCGATTGTAGGCGCCTTCGGCTTGTACGATGTAACTTGCGCTCTCCCCGAACCCGTCGCTGGGGCTGTTTATGCCCGTGGTCGAAACCGCCACTTCTATCTGCGATTGGTTAAGGCTCGCGAGCGAGCCGGCAAGCGCGTTGCCGCCGGAAACCGACCCGGCACCGTTAACCGCACCGATGTTACCGCTATGCGACGGCGTGCTGGTTCCCGACTGCGATGTGCTGGCGGTGTTCTGCGTTCCGGTCTGATATGTGAACGCATCGTTGTTGGCACCCGACTGGCTGGTCGTCGAGGTGTTGTTGGCAGACTGCAGGGTGAGCGCGCGCTGCCCTGCGCCGCTCTGCGATACGGAGGCGGTGCTGTTGTTTGCGTTGTTGCCGTTAAAACCCTGGACGATCACGCTGGTGTTCTGCGCGGCACCGTCGGTATGATCTTGATTGGTCGACGCCGCGTTGTTGTCGCCCGTCTGATCCACGGAAGAGGCAGCAGCGGCATTCCCTTGAGTCACGTTGACCGGAAAGTGGGGATAGTTCGGATTGGTCTGCGCCGACGCAGAGTTCGCGGCCAGGAATGCGGCCGCCGAGATCGTGGCTAGGATTGCAGTTTTCATTGGTATTCCCCTGATTGGAGTTTCGCCTGCTTAAAAACGGTGATCGTCCCAAAGAACTTTCGTTCTTGATCGCCGCTATTCCGGAAATCCTTCACACGGATTTCGAGAATCTCTTTTCGCATGAGCAATCAAAATCACTTTGATTCCTCTGCCATCGAACCGAAGCTTCATTTCTGTGCTCCCGCCGACTTCCGAACATCGGACGGATTTGTTCCGAGCACCGGCGTTTGCATTGCAACGGACGCAACTGGTTTGGCGGACGCCGCTTTCGTCTGGCGAGCGCGCTCGCGCTCGGCCTCCACCGCCGCCGGCGAAATCACGCCGTCCCGTTCCTGACGATATCGCCAGAGGAGCGGCCAGCCTGCCTTCTGATCCTGGAACGACCAGAGTTTGAGATCCACACCGTCCATCACCAGGGCGTAGACCGCCTTCTCGATCGCCTGGCGGAGAGCGAGCTGCCCCGGCTCGTTCGTGGTGTAGCCCAATTCGCCCTGAAGGATCTTGTCCGATGCGACGTACGCGAAGACGTTGAGATTCACCGCAACGGACGTGATCGTCTTCGACGTCGTCACCGTCGTGAGGATTTCACCGGTCTTGACCGAAACGGCGCGCAGATAGACCGTGACCGTATCCTGCTTGTATTTGCCATCGACGCCGATGCCGAGAATATTGGCCCCGGCGCCACTCGTCAGGGTGTTGGTATCGTAACTGATCACCCCGCCTTCGAGTAATACGCCGGCGAAGAGCAACGCAGGCAGCGCCTGGGGATTGACGTTCAATTCCCCCAGATACCGGGCGCGCATCTCGGTGATGATCTGGCGTTCGTTCAGCAGGTCCTTGAGCGACTCCCGTTCGACTACCGTAAACCACTTTCGCTCCCCCGCATCTTGCAGCGCCTTGACGAGAATCGAGGTGCCGCCCTGCGTGATCGCGCGCGACAAGGTCTGCCCGTTCTCGACCTTCTCGAACTTGCCGGTCTGATCGGTGAAGCCATAGACGGCCACGGAGATCGCGCGGGACGGCAATGGCAGTTCGTTGAGCGCGACCTGCGTCGGGGTTTTCGCCGGAAAGATCGGCGATCGCGTCATTGCGGCGCGCGGCGCCATCGATGCGCAACCGGACAACGCGACAGCCAGCAAGGCTGCGACCAGCGTTCGAACCTGCATGACGGCTACTTGCCGGCCGGCGTGGCGACGAAGGTCGGGACGACGATCTGGGTCGAGACACCGTTCGGATCGACGATCACGATCGTGATGTCGGTCAGCCCGCGCGTGAAATTGACGGTGGTGCCGCCGAACGAGATCGTGCCCGATTGCTGCGGATTGTTGCCGAAGATCGCGTTGGAAACCTGTTGCGCGACCCCGGCCAGGATCGTGCTTTGCAATTGCGCGGCGAATTGTTGCGCCTGGGTGGGCGGTGTCGTCGTCGACGATTTCGGCAGGAACTGGTTCTGCGCGTTCGCAATCGCGAGCAATTGCGACGAATTGAACGGATTGCCGCCGAACGCCGGGTTGATCGGCGTGTAGACGAGTTGCTGCGCCGAGGCGCTGCCGGGTGCCCATGCCGCGATGCCCATGGCCAGGACGATCGGGCCCGCGCTGCGTGGCCACGATCGGACACCAGCATCCCCCACCATATTCCTGAACATTGCCCCTGCCCCCACCTAGACGTTCGGTTTCGACCGATCCGATTGATGAACGAATCGTTAACGCAGTGATGGCGGGAGTCGCATCCCCAATTTTGGGGAGAACCTAAGACTGTTTCATCGCCCAGCTCGGCAATGTCTCGTTTTTGGACGCCATTACTAACAACTTCGTAATTGACGCGACGATCTTGTCTGCAGGGTCATCGACCGCAGTAACATATTTCGGACCATTTCATTTTATTTCACGACCTACCCAAAATTGGGGATCGGAATTTTCCCATCTTCTATTAGAGCAATCCTTGCGACCCACGGTCTTTTCCGAAGACCGAACTGGCCCCTGGATCGCCACTCGGTGGTCCCGGGGCCGTTTTTTCCGGTCGAGTCATGGCGACAGATTCGAGAACAACGAGACCAGCGACGATTGCCGCGTCGATCCCGTCTTGAGATAGATCTGCTTCAGATGCGACCTTACGGTGTTCAGCGACAGCTGGGATGACGTCGCGATGCCCGCGGGAGAGCATCCATCGGTCAACTGGCGCGCGATCCTGGCCTCGGTCGGGGTAAGATCGAACATCGCCTGCAAAAGGGCGTAGTCGGGGAGCGCCCGCCGCTGCGGATCGGCGATCACCACGATCGCTGCCGATCCCGAAAAGACGTCGCGCGCAGCGCCGGCGATCGGCATCAGATGCAGCACCAGGGAACCGGAGCGATCCGCATTGGGAAAGGGCAGCGATCTCCCGCGGCGATGCGCGCCCAACTCGTCGAGCGCATCGGCCAGAAGCCGGTCTGCGTTCGGATCACGCAACTTCAATCGGTTGCGGCTGCTGCCGACCTGATCGCCCAGGTCGCGTTCGAACAGACGGTTGGCGTCTTGCACGCGCCCGCGTCCGTCGAGCAACGCTGCGCCGGTGCCGATCACTTCCAGCGCATTCATCGCCCCTCGCCGTCGCTCGCCGATCATCCGGGTGCTGAGCTGAACCGCGCGCGCCAGGTGCGGGCGCAATCGATCTAGCGTATCGACGGCTCCCTGCGCCGCCTCGGGCGACCGAAACGCTTCGATCGAGACGATCAGGTCTTCCTCCGCCAGCCCGTCGATCATGGTTGCCGCGCCCGACTGGAATCCGCGAGGCGACAGGAAGTCGCGAAACATCGGCAGCGTGTCGATCTCGTCCTGAGTGTGCAGATCGAGATCGGTGAGGAAGCCCGCATGCGGCTCACGCGCGATATAGCGTGAGATGCGCGTATTCTCCGCCGGCCATCCCTGGGCGATGAAGTCCGCCGCGACAGGCTCGATCTGCTCGGAACAGATGTAGCGGAAATCGTCGGTTCGGGTGCTCAACAACATCCCCCCGCGCGCGCCTACCTCGCGACCGACCAGATCGAGCGCGTGCGGCCACCGTTCGGGCACGACGCCCGCTTCGTACACCGCATCGATGATCCCCTCGAACCCCAACCCACTTTTCACGCCCGCAAACTCCGATGCGATGCCAATTCCGTGGCAGGCACGGCCCCGTCTCCAGCCCCATTTTCGACTGTCTGCTCGCGTGCGCGGACGTCCGTGCTCGACACGTCGATAAGTGATTGAGCTTTGATCGCGGTCGGAGAATCAGCAAGTCGCAAGCCGTTGCATACCGATGCATTTCGCAGCGGGCGGCCACGATCCGGTCTCGTCGGTTACGATCGGCCGGTCAGCCTGCTCCGATCTCGGCGGGGAACACTCCGAAGCCGCTAAATGGCGGGCTCGGCGGATGGCGGGGTTACGACTGCGGTGGCGCTGGCATGCAGACCTGATGCCGCACACTTACCTGGCTGGCCTTCGATCCGATCCCGTGGATCAGATAACGCGATGCCGCGCATGCATCGCCCGTTCGAGCGCTTCCCGGTGCTGGGGTGCCGCCAGGGCGATCAGGCCGCGCGCGCGTTCGACGAGCGTCTTTCCTTTCAGATCGATCCAGCCATGCTCGGTTACCACGATATGGGTATCGTTGCGCGGCGTCGTGACCGGGCCGTCGAGCACGGGCACGATCCGGGAGACGGTCCCGTTGGCGGCCGTCGCGTGGCATGCGATGATCGACCGGCCGCCGCGCGAGGCATAGGCACCCCGCACGAAATCGAGCTGTCCGCCCGCTGCGCTGTACTGCGATCCACCGATGCTTTCGGAATTGCAGGCGCCGTCCAGATCGATCTGCAGGGTCGCGTTGACCGATACCATCCTGTCGTTCCGGGCGATCACCGCCGGGTCGTTGACGTAATCCACCGGCCGCGCTTCGATCAGCGGGTGGTTGTCCATGAAATCGTAGAGCCGCCGATCGCCCATCGCGAAAGTGAACACGCTGCGGCCGGAATCGATCTGTTTGCGACTGTTGTCGACCACGCCGGATCGCATGAGATCGGCAAGCCCCGGGGTGAGCAATTCAGTGTGGATCCCGAGGTGACGATGCGACCCGAGCGCGGCGCATACCGCCTGCGGGACCGCACCGATGCCCATCTGGAGGCAATCGCCGTCCTCGATGAGCCCGGCGATGATCGCGGCGATTTTCAGGTCCGCCGCTTTCGGAACAGCGGAGGGCAGTTCCAGCAACGGCACGTCGTGTTCGACGACCGCCGCGACGTCGCCGACATGGATCCGGCAATCGCCGGATACCCGCGGCATGTGCCGGTTGACCTCCAGGATGACCCGCGCGCCGCTGCGCGCCACGGACATTGCATAATCGGTGTTCGTGCCGAGGCTGAAATGCCCCGTCTCGTCCATCGGTGCGACCGTTGTGAGCAGGACGTCGACACGCACCTGCTCGCACAGGACACGGGGGACCTGATGGAACGGCGTAGGCAGCAATTCGACACACGGCCGGTCGCCGCCATGAGCGTCGAGCGTCCGCTCCACCGCACTGTGAAACAGGCTGACCGGGCGGATGCGGTCGCATAGACCGGGTTGCAGCACGGTGTCGCCGGCGATGCGGGTCGACAGAAGATAATAGAGCGACAGCCGGTCGATCTCCCCGCGCGCCGCGCGATCGGCGAGCGCTCCCAGCAATGCGGGGGGCTGCGACACGCCGAGCCCCATCGCGATCCTGGATCCGTCTGGGATCAGGGCGACCGCCTCGTCCGCCGAGGTACGAATGGCCGCAAGACGACCCGAAAAAGAGCTTTTCGACACGGATCCTCCTGTTGTCGCTGGCCACCGCGCTTACACGATCGCGTTCAATGGCCTATCCCAGGCCCGGGGCACAGCCCGCGTAATCCCGAGGCCCCTTCTCTTTTGGCGGCGCGGCGCGGTCCCCTGGGCCATAGCTGATCTCGTGCCACCCCTCATCGTGCCCCGAGCCGTTGCTTCAGGAAGTTCGCGATCAGCGCATTGGCCTGATCGGTCTCCGGTATCGCCATATATGCCCAGAAGGCGTGCGGCAGACCGTCGAACACGACGAGCCGCGCGTCCACGCCGCGCTCGACCAGAGCACGGCCGAAGATCGCGGTGCCGCTCAGCAATATGTCGCGCGTACTGCTGATGAGTAATGTCGGCGGGAAGCGCGACACGTCGCCATATTGCGGCGACAGGATCGGGTCCTTCGGGTCGGCGGTGCCGATATAGGGCGCGATCTCCGCCGCGAGCGTCGTCTTGCCCGTCGGGAGCGGCATCCAGGATTCCGAATCGCCGGCCTTGCTCATGTCGGCGCTGCCCGAGAAGAAACCGAGCGCGGCGGGCAGCGGCCGGCCGAGACCGATCAGCTTGGCGATCAGCTGCCCGCCAAGGACCGCGCCCGCAGACGTGCCGTAGACCGCGATCCGGCTCGCCTTGCGATCCTTTTCGAGCGCCGCGTAGACCGCGAGAGCATCGTCGAGCGCGGCCGGATAGGGGTGCTCGGGTGCCAAACGGTAGAGCACCGCGACGACCGGTAGTCCGGTCAGCGCAGCGATCGGGATCGTCTCGGTCAGCGACCCCGAATCGAGCTGAAAACCGCCTCCATGGAGGTTGAGCAGCACGGGCCCCTTGCCGAGCGCGGTCACTCCCTTGGGATAGATGATACGGACGGGCACGCCGGCCATCGTCGCCGTTTCGACGCGAACGCCATACCGCTTGAGCAACGGCGTCCCCATCGCGTCCTGCATCGCGCCGATCGCCTGCCGCTGCAGCGCAACCGGCGGCGTCGGATTGGGGACCGGGGACGCGGCCATCGCCTTGGCCATTGCCCGACCCTCGGGGCTGAGCGTTTCGGGCAGCGGCCAGGTCATGATGTTGCGGGCAGGTTCGGTCTGGGCGAGCGCAGCGGTGCCGGATGCGCAGGCGAGCAGGCCCAAGAGGCGGGCGATCGTGGTTCTTGTCACAAGGCAGCTCCGACAGAGAGGGGATGAGGATCGAGATCGTGCGTGCGGCTCGGCCAGGCGAGCGGGATGGCGAGGACCGCGAGCACGGCCATCACGAGATAGGCGGACGCCGTCCCGTAGGACCACAGCAATCCCGAGCCGGCGGTGGATGCGGCGAGCACGACGCCGAACAGCACCGCGTTCAGCCCCTGCGCTGCGGCGCTGGTCTGCACCGGTACGCGCGCCGCGATGACCAGCATGATGCCGAGGATCGCGCCGGTCGCGGTGACCCCCTGCAGCAATTGCGTGGCGAAAAGGGCGGTGAGACCCGGCCCGGTCGCCATGACGACCCAGCGCAGGGCGGCGGCGGCGGCGGCGATGCACAGCAGCAAATTGGGGTCGCGTCGTCCGAGCAGCTTCGCGCCGAACCAGAAGGCGACGATCTCGGCGCTGACCGCCACCGCCTGCAACACACCGATATTGGCGGTCGATATGCCCTGCGCCGCCCACTGGATCGCACCGAAGCTCGTCAATACGCCGTGGCTGCCCATGATCAGCGACGCGGCGATCATCGCACGCATCAGCTTCGCATCCGCGACCACGTCGCGCCAGGAACCGCGCGCACCTTCGTCGGCGCGCGACAACGTGCGATCGGGCGGCAGCAGCGGCGCCACGCCGGCGGGGAGCAGCAGCAGCAGCGCGCACACCAACGGCAGCGCCTCGATCCCGATCAGGCCGAACGCCCAGCCACCGCCGATGTTCGACACGACGACCGCGATCGAGCCCCATACCCGCATCCGGCCGAAATCGAGTTGCCGCGCCCGCACGGCCATCACCGCATAGGCGTCGGTCAACACCGGCAACTGGTCCCACATGATCGAGAAGATCAGGATGATCGCGATCCGCCCGGCATGGCCCGGCTGCCCGAGCAGCAGCGCGACCAACGCCGCTGACAGCAACGCCGTGACGGTGATCGCGTCGCGAACCCGACCATTCTTGCCCGCCCATGCCGAAAATGGCGCGACGGTAAGCAGTCGCAGGATCAACGGGATCGCCATCAGCACGCCGATCTCGCTCGGTGCCGCGCCCATCTTGGTCAACCATAACGGCATGAAGGCGAAGAAGCCGTAATGGAAATATAAAGCGAGATAGAGGCCGGAAACGCCGAGCGTCAGCCGACGCGCGGCCGGATCGGTGCCGACTTCGGAAAGCCCCGTCGGCGGAAGGATTTCGGTCATGTCACATCCTCGCCATTGCATTGCGCGTCACAGTGATTGATATCGATACCATAAAATTTGGGAGGAATGCCATGCTCGATACCGACATCGCGGCTTTGATCGGGACGCCCGCACCACTGCCGCCGCTCACACCCGAGATGATCCCCCTGATCCGCGCCGGGATGGCCGACGCCGGACGCGGGCTGCCCGGCGTCAGCCTCGCCGACGTGCGCGATCTCGACGCGGATGGCGTGGCGGTGCGGCTGTATCGGCCGGACGGCGACGCGGTGTTGCCACTGCTGGTGTTCGTCCACGGCGGTGGCTGGATGCTCGGCGATCTCGAAACGCACGATGCGATGTATCGCCATCTCGCCGACCGCAGCGGCTGCGCGCTCCTCGCCGTCGATTATGCCCTCGCGCCCGAGCATCCCTTTCCCGCGGGATTGGACGACGTAACCACCGCCTTCGCCTGGGCGCGGCGCGAGGCGCGCGCACTCGGCTGCGATCCGACTCGCGTCGCGCTGGGCGGTGAAAGCGCCGGCGCCAATCTGAGTGCCGCGCTGACGCTGCGCCTGCGTGATCTCGGCCACGCGCAGCCCCTTTTCCAGCTGCTCGTCCATCCCGCAACCGATCTGTCGCTGCCGTTGCCGTCCTTGGACGACATCGCCGTCCCCGGCCTGACACGCGACTATCTCGAAATCTGCCGCGCGATGTATGCCGGTGACGCCGACTATCGCATTCCGTTGATATCGCCCTTGCATGCCGCGCGGCACGACGGCCTGGCGCCTGCGATCGTGTTGACGATGTCCGAGGATCCGCTGCGCGACGACGGCGAGGCCTATGCCGCAGCACTCGTCCGGGACGGTGTCGAAACGCTGGCGTGCCGGCTGCCGGGCCTGCCGCATGGTTTCATGTTCCTGCCCGCGACGATACCCGCAGTGTCGCGCGCCTTCGACACCATGGCGCGCCTCGTGCGCCGCTACATGGCGGCGGCCTGATATCGACCGGTCGTGATCGATCACGCGCATCCTCCCTGCTACCGATATCAACTCTATCGTTGCCTGCCATCATACGCTTGAGCAATCAGACTGCAAGTCGGATTGACATCGATACCATTCATTTGTAGCAGGCATTATCGACCGGCGGCAATCCGGCTCATTTGTAAGGGAGGATCATCATGCGTTCAGCACTCGCCATCGCGCTCGCCGTCGGCAGCAGCCTCGTGCCCGTCGGCGCGTTTGCGCAGACCGCGCCCGGCACCCCGCCCGAGACGACCGGCGGGCCGACGGCCGACACGCTTGGCGGCCTCGAAGACATCGTCGTCACCGCCCGCCGCCGCGAGGAGAATCTGCAGAACGTTCCGCTCGCGGTGACCGCCTTTTCGTCCGAGGCGCTGCAGCAGAAGGCGATCACCGACCGCACCTCGCTCGCCGATAATACGCCGTCGCTGTTCACGATCAACGGCGGCTACCCGCGCGAATTCGCCTTCTTCGCGCTTCGCGGACAGGGGCCGGCCTTCGGATCGACACCGGGCGTCGTCAATTATTTCGCCGAAGTGCCCAACTCGATCAACGTCGACGGGCGCGTCGGCACCTATTACGATCTCGCGAACGTCCAGGTCCTGGCCGGGCCGCAGGGCACCTTGTTCGGCAAGAACGCGACCGGCGGCAATATCCTGTTCGAACCGGCCAAGCCCGTGAACCGCGTCGAGGGATATGTCCGTGGCGAATACGGAAATTACAATGACCGCCGCATCGAAGGCGCGATCAACGTGCCGATCGTCGACGACACGGTCCTGCTGCGCGTCGCGGGCGAGATCGGACGTCGCGACGGCTACACCAAGGATGTCGGACCGAATTTCGCCGGCAAGGACTATGACAACCTGCGCTACGAAAGCGTCCGCGTCGGCCTGACGCTGAAGCCGGCCGAGGGGGTCGAGATCTATACCGTCGGGCGCTATTATCATTCCGACACCAATGGCGGCGGCACGGTGCTCGGCGCATTCAATCCTGCGGCGGGGTTCGACGGCACCGCGTTCGGCCTGGGCTTCATTCCGGTGGTGGGGTTCTTCCCGGCCGTCGCCACGGCGGTCGCCGAGCAACAGGCGCGCGGGCCGCGGCGCGTCGCCTATGATCTCAACCAGTTCTCCAAGACGGAATATTGGCAGGTGATCAACCAGGCCTCGATCGAGCTGAGCGACACGATCAAGCTGCGCAACATCATCAGCTATTCGCAGTTCCGCAACCGGTACGGCTATGATTACGACGCGACCGTCTTCCCGCTCGCCGGGCAAAGCTCGACCGCGTACCCGACCAACGCGCCGAACTATTTCACCGAGGAACTGCAACTGCAGGGCAGCGCGTTCGACAAGGCGGTCGATTTCTCGGTCGGCGGCTATCTCGATCGGCAAAGCTGGCACGATCCCGCCGGGATCGAGCAATTCTACCAATTCCCGGTCGGCACGCTGCTGCCGCCCGCCTCGGCCTTCTTCACGCAGACCAACCGCAGCAAGGCGGTGTTCGGTCAGGCGACGGTCGATCTCGGCCGGGTTTCGCCCGCGCTTACCGGTCTGAGCTTCACCGGCGGCCTGCGCTATACCTGGGAGCACAGCTTCACCGGCCAGAATATCGGCGGCCAGGTGGTGAACGGCGACGCCGACAGCGACTATCTGAGCTATACCGCGACGCTCGACTACGACCTGACGCGCGGGGTGCATGCCTACATCACGGCGCGCGACGCGTACAAATCGGGCGGCGTCAATGGTCCGGTACCGGTCACGTCGTCGTTCCGCACCTTCCCGCCCGAAAAGCTGTCGGACGTCGAGCTAGGGCTGAAATCGCAGTTCACCGTCGGCACGGTCGACATCCGGGCCAATCTCGCGGCGTATCGCGGCATCTACGGGAACATCCAGCGCACCACCGTCGAAACGATCAACACGGCGGCCGGACCGCTGCTACTGAACGTCACGCGCAGCGCGGCCAAGGGCAGGATCCAGGGCCTCGAGTTCAACGGCGCGATCGTTCCGGTGCGCGGGCTGACGATCAACGGCAGTTATTCGTATATCGACGCGAAATACACGCGCGTCACCGACGCGACCGCCGGCGCGATCCTCGCCGGATCGCCCTTCCCGTACACGCCGAAGCACAAGATCTCGATCGGCGGCAGCTACGAGGCTCCGCTCGGCAGAACCGGCGATCTCGTACTGTCGACCAACTACACGCGACAGACCAAGGTCTCGACCGCGCAGACCAATGCGTCCTTCTACCGCTTCCTGCCGGCGTACGGTGTCCTCAACGCAGGCCTCGATCTGCGTAACGCGTTCCGCTCGGGGCTCGACATCGGCGTGTTTGCGACCAACCTCACCAATGTCGAACGCCCGGTCGGCGTGCTCGACGGGTACAACACGTCGATCGGCGTCGTCGGCCTGACCTATACCGAGCCACGGATGTACGGCGTGCGCGTCGGATATCGGTTCGGAAAATGACCGCGATGCCGTACCAGCCGCCGTTCGCCGAAACCATCAGCGCTGCGGCCCGCGCGGTGATGACCCCGATGCTCGATCCCGCGGCCCAGCCCGCCGTGACGCCGGAAATGCTGCTCGATCCGGTCACGCGAGACTTTGTGCGCGCCGGCGCGAAGGCCATGCTCGAACCGATCGAGACGGCGCGCACCGCGCGGTACGGGGTGGAGATCGACGACGATGAGATGGGCGCGGTGCCGGTCAGGCTGGTGCGCAGGACCGGCACCGGATCCGGCGATCGTCTGCTGATCAATTTTCACGGCGGCGGGTTCGTCGTTGATTCCGGTTCGCTGACCGAATCCATCCCGATCGCCGGGCTGACCGGTGTCGCGGTGGCGACGGTCGATTACCGCCTGGCACCGGAACATCCGTTTCCCGCAGCGGTGGACGATGCGCTGGCGGTGTATCGCGATGCGCTGACGCGTTACGCGCCGTCAGCGATCGGCGTGTTCGGCACCTCGGCCGGAGCGATCCTCACGTTGCAATTGCTCGCACGGGCCAAGGCCGAGGGGCTGCCAATGCCGGCCGCGGCGGGGCTGTTCTCCGGGGCCGGAGACCTGTCGGTGGTCGGCGATTGCGAGGCGTATCTGCCGTCGTTGAGCGACGGGCGGCCATCGACCGACATCCTCGCCAGCTATTGCGCCGAAACCCCGCGCGGCGACGCACTGCTGTCGCCGATCCGCGGTGACCTGACCGGACTGCCGCCGATGCTGCTGATGGCCAGCACGCGCGACCAGTTGCTCAGCCACACGCTGATCGTCGATCGCGCGCTGCGCGCCGCCGGCGTGCCGGTCGATCTGCGCGTCTACGAAGGGATGATGCACGCATTCTGGGCGTGGATCGAATGTCCCGAGACGGACACGGCACTCGCCGCGCAGGCGGACTTCTTCGTGCGGCATCTGCCCGCATGACGGACTCCCCCGCGGCACGGCTCGGCGACCTGTTCGCACGCGTGCAGGACGGCAGCGTCCTGGCCGACGGCAAGACGTTCGTCGATGCGATCCCCAGGCGCGCGATCGAAGCGATCCTCGCCGACGCCGCCGGACTGCCCGACGACCGGGACGCGCTTCGACGCTTCGTCCTGGCCAATTTCGATCTGCCGATGCCGGTCGACGCGGTCGCGCCGCACACGCCCGGCCAACCGTTGCGCGCCTATATCCGGGCGATGTGGCCGGTCCTCGCACGCGAGCCGGTCGCGCCGGTCGCGGGTTCGTCCGCGCTTCCCATCGCCCACCGCCATGTCGTACCCGGCGGGCGCTTCCGCGAAATCTATTATTGGGACAGCTATTTCACGATGCTCGGCCTGATACGCGACGGCCAGCGCGCGCTGGCCGAGGGGTTGGTCGATGCGATGACCGACCTGATCGAGCTTCACGGATATGTACCCAACGGCACCCGCAGCTATTATCTCGGCCGGTCGCAACCGCCGCTTTATTATCTGATGGTCGGACTGCTCGATGACGCACCCCCTGCGGTCGCGGCACGGCGGCTCGCCGCGATGAAGCGCGAACATGCCTGGTGGACCGCCGGAGCCGACGATCTGCCGAGCGAGCAGCGCCACGGGCACGTCGCGCGGCTGCGCGATGCCAGCCTGCTCAACCGCTATTGGGACGCGCAGGACACGCCGCGCGACGAAAGCTGGCGCGAGGACCGCGTGACTGCGCAGGGCAGCGATCGCACATCGCACGCCGTCTACCGCGATCTGCGCGCCGGGGCGGAAAGCGGCTGGGATTTTTCGTCGCGCTGGCTGGACGGCGCGGCTTTATCGTCGATCCGCACCACGGGGATCGCGCCGGTCGATCTCAACGCCTTCCTCTATGGCCTGGAAACCGCGATCGCCGGCGGCGGCGATTCCGAAGCCGCATCCTATGCCGCGCGCGCGGAGCGGCGGCGCAGCGCGATGCACGCCCATCTGTGGCATGACGCGGCCGGGCACTTCGCCGACTATGATCTCGATGCCGAGACGATCCGGCCCCAGCCGACCGCGGCGGCGCTCGCGCCCTTGTTCGTCGGGCTGGCGACGCCGCGACAGGCGGCGGACACGGCACGGTTCGTCGAGAGGGTGTTGCTCGCGCCTGGCGGCCTGCGCACCACCTGCATCGAAAGCGGCGAGCAATGGGACAGCCCGAACGGTTGGGCACCGTTGCAGTGGATCGCGATCCAGGGGCTGTGCCGCTACGGGCACCACGGGCTGGCGCGCGAAATATCGGAGCGCTGGATCGCCACGGTCGAGGCGACCTATCGCAGCACCGGCCTCGTGCACGAGAAATACGATATCGAGACCGGGGCGATCGGTCGCGGCGGCGAATATGTGCCGCAGATCGGGTTCGGCTGGACCAACGGCGTGACCGCGTCGTTGATCGATCGGATCTGGGACGACGCGACATCGTCCGGTGATCCGCCGCCCGGCCGCCCCGCCACCTCCACACCCAAGCACACCGGCAGCCGCACATGACCCGACCGATCGCCCCCACTCCGCCGCCGCTCGCCCGCTGGGTGAGCGCCGAAGCCGGTCGCCTGTTCGCCGAGCAGGTCGTCGGTGCCGTCGCGCCGGTCGGGGATCTCGACGCGACGCGCGCCCATTACGATGCGATCAACCGCGCCCGGTTGGACGTCGCGCTCGACGCCTTCCCGGTGGAGATCGAGCGCGGCACGCTCGGCGGGGTCCCCGTGGATACCGTCATCCCCCGGGGCGGGGCGACGAGCGACGTTGCCCTGCTATGCCTCCATGGCGGCGCGTTCATGTGGGGTGCGGGTGCCGGTGCCCTGATCGAAGCCGTGCCGATCGCCGCGATCACCGGCTATACCGTGATCGCGGTCGACTATCGGCTCGCGCCCGAACATCTCTTCCCCGCCGCGGTCGACGACGTGCTGGCCTGCTATTCGGCGCTGCTCGAAACGCGGCCGGCGACAGCGATCGGCGTGTACGGCTGCTCCGCCGGCGGCATGCTCGGCGCGCAGTTGGTGGCACGGCTGATCGGCGATGGGACCGCATTGCCCGGCGCGCTCGTCATGCTGCATGCCACGGGGCTGGAACTGGGCGGCGATTCGCTCGCGCTGGCGGCGACGTTCAACGGCGTGCGGGAGGAGGACATCGTGCCGAGCCTGCATAGCCTGCCGTTCCTCGAGGCGACCGACCCCAATGATCCGCTGGTCTTCCCGGGCGAGCATCGCGACGTGCTCGCAGCCTTCCCGCCCTCACTGCTGATCAGCGGCACGCGCGATTTCGCCGCCGGCTCGATCGCGACGATGCATCGGCGGTTGATCGCGGCGGGCGCTTCGGCGGATCTCGCGATGTTCGACGGCATGTGGCACGCGCATCATGTCGATACCGAGCTGCCCGAGGCGCGCGAGACGTTCGCGATCATGGCGCGCTTTTTCGCGCGGCACGTGTCGCGAAGCTGATCAGCCGACCGTCGATTCCCGGACGACCAGGTCGACCGGCAGCCGATTGGTTACCCCGCCCTCTCGCTCGCCGAGCTTGATCAGCAGCGCCTCGGCCAGCGCCCGGCCGGCACCGTGCCAGTCCTGCCGGATCGAACTGATCGGCGGACGGTGGTTGGCGGCCACCGCGATATCGTCGAACCCGATCACCGCGACGTCGCCCGGGATGGCGATACCCCCGGCGATCAGCGTGTCGCACGCGCCGGCGGCGATATAGTCGCTGACCGCGATGACCGCGTCGAACCGGGTGCCGGCCGCCAGTTCGCGCTCGATCGCCGCCGCCCCGCTCACGCGCGAGAAATCGCATTGCGCGACCGCGACGAGCATCGCCTCGCTCGAGGCGAGCAGGTCGCGCACGCCGTCCAGCCGGCTCGCCACTTCCGGATGCGTCGGATCGCCGAGGAACAATATCCGCCGTCGACCGGTCGCGACGAGATGATCCGCGGCGAGCCGCCCGCCCAGGCGGTTGTCGCTGCCGATCACGTTCGGATCGTCGCGATCCGCGGCGCCCCAGGTGACCATCGGCAGCCCGAACGCGGCGACCTCGCCGACACGCGCGCCCTCATTGCCCTGCCCGATCATGATGATGCCGTCGGCAGCGGTACCGAGCGCGCCGAGAAAATGGTCGCGCGTCGTCACCAGCATCGCATGATCGGCCGGGGTCAGCACCTCGAGCAGCCCGCCCAGCAGCAACAGCAGGATCGGATCGGCGATCGGCCGGTCGCCGTCGATCAGTTTCTCGACCACCACCGCGACCGTCCGGCTACGCCGCGTGCGCAGGTTGCGCGCGGCGACGTTGAGCCGATAACCGGCATCGCGCGCGACCGCGACGATCCGCTCCCGCACTTCCGGCCTCACCAGCGAACTGCCGTTCAACGCGCGCGACACCGTGATCTTGGACACGCCTGCCAATTCCGCGATCGCAGCCATGGTCGGGCGGCCCGCTGGGTCTGGTCCGGTCTTCATCATGACCGGGTACATCGCCAGCGCCGGGGATGCAGCAAAATTTCGAGGCCGCGACCCACGATGCCGGCGGAACCCGATCGCCGACACAGCCGGGGCTCACGCTCATGGACCGCGCTGAAGAGCATTGCGATCGCCGGCAGCGGGCGGATCGCTACCGACGTGACGACTTGCGCCAGAAGAACGGGAATGCTGATAGCCTCCGATGACCACCGGCCAGCTTCACACCCTGCTCATCGCCCGACTGACGCGCACGTCCGGCGGCACGGCACGGGGTTGGCGCATCGCGCTTGGGCCGATCAAGGTGCGGTCCGCCGCCACGCACGTTCATTGCAACTGGGAAGTCGAACCGTCGGGCACGGAGCGCGAAATCGCCGCGATCGAACGCCTGCTCGACCAGGTACGGCTCGATCACCCGCTCGTCACGATCGACTGACCGACTTCGCTCGCCGATACGGGCATGCGGACCCACAATCGGGCCGGCGCGTTGACGGCGCGATGGCTCACGATTCCAACATCATCCTCTGCGACGGCCCGGACAGCGCCCACGCCTTCGACAACATCGCGGTGAAGCCCCGCAACGGCGCGCTCGATGCGAAATGCCCGGTCTGCCACGGCTTCGGCGAGTGGAATGCGGAGATCGATCTGGCGAGCTTCCGCTGCAAGCGCCATATCTGCGATCACTGCCACGGCGCGGGCTGGATCGAGACCGGCACCGATCCCGTCGGCTTCCCGGACATCGAATTGTCGCCCGACGGCCATCCGCACTGGGTGGTCAATTACGTCCCACGCAACGATGTGGCGGACGACGACCCGTCCGGCGGCAACCTGCTCGCGTCATGAGCCGGTACGGTCGGCACGGCGCCCCGACATCTTGTTTTGCAGTCCGGCGTATCCGGGGTAAGACGAGCGCATGAACCGTTCCAAGCCATCGCATCGTCATCGCCTTCCGCTGGCCATCGCCCTGGTCGCGGGTGCGATCGGCTGGTCGGGCACGGCCTCGGCCCAGGACATGCCGGCACCGACGCCCTCGCAGGCGGTGCCGCCGCCCGCCAGCGACGCGATTCGCCTGAGCGACGCGGAACGCAATGCGATCCTTGACAGCAACACCGTCGAAAGCGCCGCCGTGGCGCGGGGCGAACTGGGGAAGTCGGGCCTCGCCAAGCTCGGCATCCACGGCGAGATGGGCGTCATGGTCGGATCGAACGGCACGCGCGGCATCTATGGCGTGGCCGAGATCCCGCTCGGTGAAAGCGCCAGCGCGGTCGTCTCGTTCGAATCCAGCCGCTTCGGCGGGTACCGGCGCCGGTCCTACACCGCCCCCTGAGCGCCGGCGGTTACGTCGCGCCGGCGCGAACGCCCGCCGTCGTCAGCAGTCCTTCAGGCCGTAACGCTTCCACGACACATCGGAGCGCACCCCTGCCTTCGCCTTGATCAGCGTGCAGGCCAGGTCGCGCTGATCCGGCAGCGTGCACTTCGCGACGATGAACGGCCCCTCGTTGCCGGCGGGCAGGCAGGACACTTTCTTGCCCATCGTCAGCCCCGCCAGCACGCCGCGCGCCTTTTTCGGCACGAGCGCGCCCGTTTCCAGCCCGGCGATGCGAATGCTGGTCTTGTCGCTGCACAGGATCGTCGTGCCATCCGGCACGGAAGCGACGAGACACAGGATCGTGGCTGCCATCATGATACATCGTCCTCGATATCGGCGCGCGCGGCACCGTGGTGAAAATCTCCGGAGCGGCTAGCGCTTGATCCGCGGCCGGCCCATGAAGTCCTGCTTGCCCAGCTTCACGCCCTGCGCCCGCAGGATGGCGTACGCCGTCGTCGCATGGAAATAGAAGTTCGGCTGCGAGAAAGAGAGCAGGAAGTTCGCGCCGGTGAACGGCAGGATCGTCTCGCCGAACGCGAATTGCGTATCGCTGTCCGCCAAGGCGTCGACGCTTTCGCGCTCCAGCCCCTTCAGATCGGCGATCGCTCCCTGCAGCACGCCGTGCAGCCCGGCAAAGTCGGTCGGCCAGGCCGACCGGTCCGGCGAGAAGCTGCCCGCCTTCACGCCGTCGATCCCGCCTACCGAATGCGCTGCGCAGGATTTCACCTGATAGCCGAACGGCAGCATGTCCGGCGCGAGCCGGGCATCGATCAGCTCCGCTTCCGCCCGGCCCTGCTCGACGCAGAACGCCTGCGCCTTGTCGAGCAACGCATCCACCGCACCCAATATCTGCAGGTTGGACGGAACGACGGCATCGTAGAGGGAAAACGGCATGATCCTGCTCCGGTTATTTTCTGGAGCTTATGCCTGCCCTTTACCACCACGTCCACGCGAACGTCGCAATCGGCTCCGTGCTACGGAGCGGAACGAACGCTATTTCTGCCGAGACAAGGCCCGCGCCGCGCTCTAGCCTGCTCGCCGATCTTTCGGGAAGGTGACGACACATGCGGCGACTGGCTTTGGCGACGGCGATCTTGGCGCTCATCTCCGGCAGCGCGCACGCCGCCGACACCGCCAGCCCCGCCGCGCAGGCGCAGGCGCTGGAGATCGCCAAGCGCGCCATCGCCTTCCGCACGGTCACCGGCCCCGGCAACCAGACCCCGCAGCTCGCCGCGTATCTCAAATCGGTGCTGGTCGCCGGCGGGTTCGCCGATGCCGATATCAGCATCACGCCTGTGGACGACACCGCCTATCTGATCGCGCGCTGGCGCGGCAGCGATGCGAAGCTGAAGCCGCTCGTCATCTCCGGCCATATCGACGTGGTCGAGGCGAAACCGGCCGATTGGCAGCGCGATCCGTTCACGCCGGTGGTCGAGAACGGCTATCTCTACGGGCGCGGCGCGACCGACATGAAGCTCGACGCCGCGCTCGCCATGGCCGCTCTGCTGCAACTCAAGAAGGACGGCTACACGCCGCGCCGCGACATCGTCCTCGAATTTTCGGGCGACGAGGAAACCGCGATGAAGACGTCGGCGCTGATCGCCGAGCAATTGAAGGACGCCGATATCGTCCTCAACATCGACGGCGGCGGCGGCGCGCTGGACGAGACGACCGGCAAGCCGCTCTACTGGACGTGGAACGGCGCCGAGAAGACCTATGCCGATTTCGAACTGACCGTCACCAATCCCGGCGGCCATTCCTCCGCCCCGCGCAAGGACAATGCCATCGTCCAGCTGTCGCGCGCGCTGGACAGGATAGGCGCGTACCAGTTCAAGCCCGAGGTCAGCGACCTGACCCGCACCTATTTCGCCACCGCCGCGAAATACGAACAGCCCGCCATTGCCGCCGCGATGAAGGCGTTCGCCGCCAATCCGGAGGACAAGGCCGCGATCGCCACGCTCACCGCCGATCCCGGCTTTATCGGCAAGATCGGCACGACCTGCGTCGCGACGATGGTGAATGGCGGCCACGCGCTCAACGCCTTGCCACAGCGCGCCAGCGCAAACATCAACTGCCGCATCTTCCCCGGCCATCAGCCCGCCGCGATCATGGCCGAACTGGAAAAGGTCGCCGCCGATCCCGCGGTCAAATTCAAGAACGTCACCGAAGGCGCGGTACCGAACGACGCCTCGCCGATGCGCGCGGATTTCGTGGCGGCGGTGCAGGCGGCGATGGGCAAGATCCATCCCGGCGTGCCGGTGTTCCCCAGCATGGCGTCGGGCGCGAGCGACAGCATGTGGTTCCGCTATCACAAGGTGCCGAGCTACGGTGCCAGCCCGGTCTTCATCAAGGGATCGGACGATTTCAGCCACGGCCTGAACGAACGAACGCCGGTCAACAACGTCGCGCCGGCGATCACCTATTATCTGTCGCTGTTCCGGGCGCTGTCGAAATAACATGGCGCACCGCGCACCCGATCTCCTGCCGGACACCGATCCCCCAGCCGATCCCGACGCCGACTGGAGCCTGCCCGGCTGGCTCTATACCGATGCGGAATATTTCGACGTCGAGGTCGCACGAATCCTCCGCCCGTCCTGGCAGATCGTCTGCCACGTCGGCGACATCCCAACGCCCGGCGATTACCACACGCTGGAGTATATCGGCGAAAGCGTCGTCGCCATACGCGGCGAGGACGATCGGGTCCGCGCCTTCGCCAATGTCTGCCGCCACCGCGCGATGCGGCTGGTCGAAGGCCCGGCGGGCTGCGCGAAGAAGCTGGTCTGCCCCTATCACGCCTGGGCCTATGAACTCGACGGCCGCCTGACCGGCGTGCCGATGCGCAAGGATTATCCCGCGCTGGACATGGGCAAGATGGGCCTGGTCCCGGTCGGCGTCGAAATCTGGAACGGCTTCGTCTTCGTCCGCCTCAAGGATGACGGAGGCCCCTCGGTCGCCGCGATGATGGGCCCCTATACCTCCGAGATCGCGCCCTATCGCTTCGACGATCTGCGCGCGATCGCCCCGGTCCGCACGCGCACCCGCGCGGTCAACTGGAAGAATGTCGGCGACAATTATTCCGACAATCTTCACATCCCCGTCGCCCATGCCGGCCTCACCCGCCTGTTCGGCAAGAGCTACGCGATCGAGGCCGCGCCTTATGTCGACAAGATGTCGGGCTATCTAGGCGATCGGCCCTCCGCCGATCCGTGGGAGCGGATCTATCAGACGCACCTGCCGCGCGCGGAGCATCTGCCGGAAAGCCATCAGAAGCTCTGGCTCTATTACAAGCTGTGGCCGAACATGGCGTTCGACATCTACCCCGATCAGGTCGATTTCATGCAATGGCTGCCGCTCACGCCGACGACATCGCTGCTGCGCGAGATGACCTTCGCGCTGCCCGACGACCGGCGCGAGATGAAAATCGTGCGCTACGCCAACTGGCGCATCAACCGCACCGTCAATGCCGAGGACACCTGGCTGATCGAACGCGTGCAGCAAGGCATGGCCAGCCACGCATATGAGGTCGGCCCGATCGGCCGCAGCGAAGTGTGCCTGCGCAGCTTCGCCCGCAAGATTCGCGAGCGGATCCCGGAGGCAAGGCTGCACCGTGCGCCGCAAGCCGGGTGGAGCAAGCGGCCAAGGGCGTTGGAATAACCCCGCCGCTCGTCCCGAGTAGCCATCGAGTAGCCCGCAGGGCGTATCGAGAGGGGCGTATCGAAGGACGGGTTCGGGGCAGCAACGGTGCTTCGATACGAGCCCTCGATACGGCCTTCGGCCTACTCGGTCTCTACTCGGCACGAACGGTCTTTTTGGGGTTGAGCGAACATGACCAAATCCTACGACGCACTCATCATCGGCGGCGGCCATAACGGCCTGGTCTGCGCCTTCTACCTCGCCCGCGCAGGTCTCAAGGTGCGCGTGCTCGAACGCCGCCACATCGTCGGCGGCGCGGCCGTCACCGAGGAATTCCACCCCGGCTTCCGCAATTCCACCGCCAGCTACACCGTCAGCCTGCTCCGCCCCAAGGTGATCCGGGACATGCGGCTGCACGAACGCGGCTGGCGCATCATCGAGCGCACGATCAGCAACTTCTTCCCGCATGACGACGGCTATCTGAAGCTCGGCGGCGGACAGGCGCGCACCCAGGCCGAATTCGCCCGCTTCTCCCCGAAGGACGCCGAGACCTTCCCCCGATACGAGGAAGCGCTGGAACAGGTCGCCGCCGTGCTGCGCGACATGGCGCTGAAGACTCCGCCAAACGCCGGCGGAGGCCTGCGCGCGCTGATCGCCGCCGCCGCCCAGGGCAAGCGCCTTGCCGGTATGAGCATCGAGGCGCAGCGCGACGTGATGGACCTGTTCGTCAAATCGGCGCGCGGCTTCCTCGACAGCTGGTACGAGAATCCCTTCATCAAGGCCGCGTTCGGTTTCGACGCGGTGGTCGGCAACTATGCCAGTCCCGATACGCCGGGCAGCGCCTATGTGCTGCTGCATCACGTCTTCGGCGAGGTGAACGGCAAATACGGCGCCTGGGGCCACAGCGTCGGCGGCATGGGCGCGATCAGCGATTACATGGCCGAGGCGTGCATCGAGGCCGGCGTGGAGATCAGCCTCGAAGCCCCGGTCGCCCGCGTGCTGGTGGACGGCAAGAAGGCCGTCGGCGTCGTGCTGGAATCGGGCGAGCAGATCGCCGCGAAGATCGTCGCCGCCAATGTCGGCCCGGCCTTGCTGTTCCGCCGGTTGGTGGACCGCGCCGACATGACGCCCGAATTCGCCCGCCGCATGGACAATTTCAAGGCCGGCTCGGGCACCTTCCGCATGAACGTCGCGCTCAGCGAACTGCCCGATTTCAGCGTCCTGCCCGGCGCGGTGAAGGCCGAACATCACACCGCCGGAATCATCATCTCGCCCACGCTCGATTACATGGACCAGGCCTTCACCGACGCGAAGGCGTTCGGCTGGTCGAAAGATCCGATCGTCGAGATGAAGCTGCCGACGTCGGTGGACGACAGCCTCGCCCCGCCCGGCCGGCACATCGCCAGCCTGTTCTGCCAGCAATTCGCGCCCGTGCTCCCCGACGGCCGTTCATGGGACGACGAGCGCGAGGCGGCGGCGGACAAGATCATCGATACGGTGACGCGCCACGCGCCCAATTTCCGCAGGTCGATCATCGCCACGCAGATCCACTCGCCGCTCGATCTGGAGCGCAAGTTCGGCCTGATCGGCGGCGACATCATGCACGGCCATATGAGCCTCGATCAGCTCTGGGCCGCGCGACCGGTCCTCGGCCACGGCGATTATCGCAGCCCGATCAAGGGCCTCTACATGTGCGGCGCGGGCACGCATCCCGGCGGCGGCGTGACGGGCGCGCCGGGGCATAATGCGGCGCACGAGATACTGCGGGACAGGAGTTTGCTGGGACGGGTTTTTGGTTAGAGAAGGATAACGTTAGGTTGAACACCCGCTCTCTGTTCGTCCCGAGCTTGTCGAAGGACGTGTTCCAAGGACAGCCGGTGATTGAGGAACACGTGCTTCGACAGGCTCGGCACGAACAATTCTATATCAGGCCATCGCGCTCGAAGGCCGTGCCAACGGTCGGCGCCCGCTTCGCCCACCAGTATAACGGCCAGCCAGTCAGCATCAGCGCGAAGCCCCACGCGCTGGCCTCCACGCCCGCGCCCCACATCGCCCAGACACTGAATCCGAGCCCGAGCGCAGCGGGCATCGCCGCCACCCGCCGGACCAGTGCCGCAAGGGAAATCGCGGCATACAACCACAGCGCGGCACAGGTCGTCAGCAACGCGGCGAACTGAAAGGCGCCGCTCAGCGATCGGCTCGCGGTGGAGAAGACGAGCAGGCTCGCAAGCCCGCTCGACACCAATTGCATCCGCACCGAAACGTCGCGCGCGTTCACCACCGCGAACCATTCCGGCAGCAGACCGGCCCGCCCCATGCCGAGCGGCACCTCGCCCTGGATCAGCACCCAGCCGTTGAGACATCCGACGGCCGCGATCGCCGCGAAGGCCGCGACGAACAGCCCGGCCCCGCGCCCGACGAACGTCTCCACGAACAGTGCGAACGGCGCGGGCGACGCCGCGACCTGCTCGGCCGGCAGCGCGAAGGCCATGCCCGAACTGACCAGGATGTAGAGCAGGCCGGTCAGCGCGATGCCCAGCACCGTCGCGCGCATGATGTTGCGCCCCGGATCCTGCACGCGCTCCGCCACGCACCCCGCCGCCTCGAACCCGATCAGCGGAAACAGGGTCAAGGTAATCGCCGCGGTCAGCCCGGCATAGCCCGGCCCGGTCCCCGGCCATGGCGGCGCGCTGCCCCGCCCCGACCCCCAGAGCCAGATCACGATCAGCACCACGACGATCAGCGGCACCAGCTTCAGTATCGTCGTCGCCACCTGCACCTGCCCGGCCAGCTTGGTGCCGGCCAGATTGGTCAGCGTCAGCAGCCAGATCAGCGCCACCGTCGCCAGCGCGCCGTTCAGCGGCGTCGCGCCCAGCCACGGCACGAACACGCTGAGATAGCTGATCGCCGCCCCCGCGATCGCCGCGATCGCGGTCCAGCACGATATCCAGTAGCTCCAGCCGACCAGCACGCCGGCCAGCGGCCCAAGCACCGCGCCGGTGACCGCGATCGACCCGGTCGCCTCCGGCATCAACCGCGCCATCGCGGCGACGGCATAGCCGATCGCCAGTACGCCCAGGATGCTGACGATCCACGCCACCACCCCAATCCATCCATAGGGCGCGATGGCGACGGGCAGCAGGAAGATGCCCGATCCGATCATCCCGCCCATGATCAAGGCGGTCGCGGTCCAGAATCCGAACGGTCGTGTCTCGGTCGTCATGTGCTGGCCCCCGCCGCTTGCCCGAAGACGCAGTCTAGGCACGGTTCGTGTTTCGACGCTAAGACTATTCGTTCATGACGACCGTCACCCTCCCCCACCGCGATTACCCGCAGACGCTGATCGACGCCGCGCTCGCGCTGCACGACAATCGCCTGTCGGACGCCGAGCCGCTGTTGAAGGGGCATCTGAAGGCCGATCCGTTCGACGTCCGCGCGATCCGCATGCTCGCCGAACTCGCCGGACGCATCGGGCGCTACAAGGATGCCGAAAACCTCCTGCGCCGCGCGATCGAACTGTCGCCCGAATTCACCGCCGCGCGCGCCAACCTAGCCATCGTCCTCTATCGTCAGAACCGCGCGCCCGAGGCGATCGCCGAACTCGATCGCGTGCTGGAGGAAGACCCGGACAATCCCGGCCACGCCAATCTCAAGGCGGCGGCGCTCGGCCGGATCGGCGGCTTCGACGAGGCGATCGACCTCTACGAACAGGTGCTGAAGGACGCCCCGCGCCAGCCCAAGGTATGGATGAGCTTCGGCCATATGCTGAAGACTGTCGGGCGACAGGCGGACGGCGTCGCCGCCTATCGCCGTGCGATCGAGCTCGCCCCCGAACTCGGCGAGGCGTGGTGGAGCCTCGCCAACCTCAAGACGGTGAAATTCGACGCCGCCGATATCGCCGCGATGCAGGTGCAACTCGCCCGCCGGGACATTTCCGACGAAGACCGCTTCCACCTCGATTTCGCGCTCGGCAAGGCGTTCGAGGATCGCCGCCAAGCCGCCGAGGCCTTCACCCATTACGATGCCGGGAACGCGCTCCGCCGCACGAAGATCGTCTACGACGCGCGCGAAACCACCGCCTTCGTGGACCGGTGCATCGCGCTCTGCACGCCAGACTTCTTCGCCGCCCGCACGGGCGCGGGCAGCCCGTCGCCGGACCCGATCTTCATCCTCGGCATGCCCCGCGCCGGGTCCACCCTGGTCGAACAGATCCTCTCCAGCCACTCGCAGGTCGAGGGCACGTCCGAACTGCCCGACATCCCCACCCTCGCGCGCCGCTGGAGCGACTATCCCGCCAACCTCGCGCAGCTTCCGCCCGAAAAACTCCGCGACCTCGGCGACGATTATATCGAACGCACCCGCATCCAGCGCCGCACCGATCGCCCGTTGTTCATCGACAAGCTGCCCAACAACTGGGCGCACCTGCCCTTCATCCACCTGATCCTGCCGAACGCCCGGATCATCGACGCGCGCCGCCATCCGCTGGGGTGCTGCTTCTCCAACTTCAAACAGCATTTCGCGCGCGGCCAGGCGTTCAGCTACGATCTCGTCGACATGGGCGGATATTATCGCGACTATGTCCGCCTGCTCGCGCACATCGATGCCGTGTTGCCGGGCCGCGTCCACCGCGTGATCTACGAACGGATGGTCGAGGATACGGAGCGCGAAGTCCGCGCGCTGCTCGCCGCCTGCGGGCTCGATTTCGAACCCGCCTGCCTCGAATTCCACAAGACCGATCGCGCCGTGCGCACCGCCAGTTCGGAACAGGTCCGCCAGCCGATCTTCCAGGACGGTACCGAGGCGTGGAAGCCGTTCGATCCCTATCTCGGCCCGCTCAAGGCCGCGCTCGGCAACATCCTGACCGCCTATCCCGAGGCACCCGAGTTCGACTGACTGAGCGTTGTAAATCTGTCACGTTAGCGTATCGAATCGCCGCGATCGCACGCTGCCCGTTGACGAATGTTGCACCCGCGAACACCCTCCTGCGCAACGATAGTTCGTCAAAGGGGGTTCCATGCTTCGAAACGCACGCCGTGCCGCGCTCTCCGCGCTGCTCGCCTCCGCCGCTCTCTCCGCTCCGGCCTTCGCGCAGGACGTGCCGGCCACACCGGCCGCCGCCGCCGAGGATAGCGGCGACATCGTCGTCACGGCACAGAAGCGGGAAGAGAATCTGCAGGACGTGCCCGTCAGCATCCAGGCGCTCGGCACGCGCAAGCTCGATCAGCTCAACATCTCGAACTTCGCCGAATTCTCGCAACTGCTCCCCTCGGTCGCGTTCCAGAGCCAGCAGCCCGGCGTCACCACCGTCTATATGCGCGGCGTGGCTTCGGGCGGCGACGGCAATCATTCCGGCTCGCTCCCCTCGGTCGGCGTGTATCTCGACGAACAGCCGGTCACGACGATCGGCGGCACGCTCGACGTGCACGTCTACGATATCGCCCGCATCGAGAGCCTCGCCGGGCCGCAGGGCACGCTGTACGGCGCGTCGAGCCAGGCCGGCACGATCCGCATCATCACCAACAAGCCCGAGCTGAACAACTTTTCCGGCCGCGTCGATGCCGAGGTCAACACCGTCGCGCATGGCGGACAGGGCGGCAAGCTGGAGGGCATGCTCAACGTGCCGATCGCCGACATGGCGGCGCTGCGCGTGGTCGGCTTCTATCAGCGTGACGCCGGGTATATCGACAATGTCGCCGGCACGCGCAGCTTCAACGTGTCCGCCCCCGCCACGCCGCTGGCGCCGGGCTATACCGGCACCGTCACCAACGCGCCCTTCGTGAAGAAGGATTTCAACACCACCGAAACCTTCGGTGGCCGCGCCGCGCTGAAGATCGACCTCGACGACACTTGGACGGTGACGCCCGGCGTGATCTATCAGGAGCAGAAGACCAAGGGCATCTTCGGCTACGACAAGCGCGTCGGCGACCTGCAGGTCCAGCGCTTCGCCCCCGATTACCGCCGCGAACGCTTCATCCAGGCGGCGCTGACGATCGAGGGCAAGATCGGCAATTGGGACGCGACCTATGCCGGCGCCTATCTCGATCGCACCACGCATTCCGGCACCGACTACACCGATTATGCCGAAGCGTATGACGCGCTCTATTCCTCGGTCGGCGGCGTCGCGGGCTATCTGTATTTCCAGAATGCCGCCGGCCAGACGATCGACCAGCGCCAGTATGTCGTCGCCTCGGATCACTTCAAGAAGATGAGCCAGGAATTCCGCGTCGCCTCGCCGCAGAGCGAACGTTTCCGCATCGTCGCCGGCGTCTTCTATCAACGCCAGAGCAATCTGATCCATCAGGATTATCAGGTCGCCAACCTCGCGCCCGCTCTGTCGGTCAACAACTCGCCAGGCACCTTGTGGCTGACGCAACAGCACCGCGTCGATCGCGATTACGCCGTGTTCGGCGAGGCCAGCTTCGACATCCTGCCGAACCTCACCTTCACCGCCGGCGGACGCGCGTTCATCTACGACAACACGCTGATCGGCTTCTACGGCTTCGGGCGCAATCCGGCCGGCCCGCCGTACAACGCCGTCGGCAGCAGCGGCACCGGAGTCGCCGCCTGCTTCACCACCACCGGCGCCACGCTGCGCAACAATCCCGGCGGTACGCTGCTTCCCGCCGCCGTCGCGGGTGGCCCATGCACCAATCTGGGCGTCTTCAACGGCAGCACGGTCGACCCCAAACAGGCCGATGGTCAGGGCTTCACGCATAAGCTCAACCTGACCTGGAAGCCCAAGGACGGCCTGCTCGCCTATGCCACATGGTCGCGCGGTTTCCGTCCGGGCGGGATCAACCGCCAGGGCACGCTGCCGCCTTATGATCCCGATTACCTGACCAATTACGAAATCGGCTTCAAGACCACGCCGATCGATCACCTGCGCTTCAACGGCGCGATCTACATGCAGGATTGGAAGGCGTTCCAATTCTCCTTCCTCGGTCTCAACAGTCTGACGCAGATCCAGAACGGCTCCAACGCGCGCATCAAGGGCGTCGAGGCGGATCTCAACTGGACGCCGGACCCATCCTTCTCGTTCACGGCAAGCGGCGCCTATACCGATGCGAAGACGCGCCAAAACATCTGCAACGCGGCCGATCCGACCTTCAGTTGCACCGCCGCCGGCAACTTCGTGCTCGCGCCCAAGGGCACGCGCCTGCCGATCACGCCGAAGTTCAAGGCCAACGCCACCGCGCGCTACTCCGTGCCGTTGGGCACGGACTTCAAGGCCTATGTGCAGGGGCTGGTCGCTTATCAGGGCTCGGCCTCGACCGACATCCGCACCGCGGCGGCCGCCGTGCTCGGGCGACTGTCGGCCTATACCACCGGCAATCTGTCGATCGGTGCCGAAACCTCGCGCTACACGTTCGAACTGTTCGCCCAGAACATCACCGACGAACGCGCCGAACTCTCGCGCTATCAGGCGTGCAGCGTCTGCAACCAGCGCAACTACACCGTCGTCGCGACCCCCCGCACGATCGGCATCCGCGCGGGCGCGAAGTTTTAGGAGGACAGACGCCCTTACCCATCCGTTCGTGCTGAGCC
Source organism: Sphingomonas sp. Leaf357 (assembly GCF_001423845.1). Lineage (NCBI taxonomy): Bacteria > Pseudomonadati > Pseudomonadota > Alphaproteobacteria > Sphingomonadales > Sphingomonadaceae > Sphingomonas > Sphingomonas sp. Leaf357. The sequence continues at coordinate 712,947 of NZ_LMPM01000002.1, forward strand.
TGTCGAAGCACCGTTCTTCTCGTCCACCTCGGAATGGAAGAACGGCCCTTCGACATGCTCAGGGCGAACGGGGTAAAGGCCACTCAGCGATACTCCGGCGCGTCGAACCACGGGGCGAACTCGCCCCACGCTTCGGACACCCGGTCCGGGAACACCGCCGCGCGTTTCTCCAGGAAGCTCGACACGCCCTCGCGCGCATCGTCGCTCGCGCCGCGCGCCCAGATCGCGCGGCTTTCCAGCCGGTGCGCCTCCATCGGATGCGTCGCGCCCATCCCGGCATACATCATCCGGCGCAGCAGCGAGACCGACACCGCCGACGTCTCGGCGGTCAAGGCCTGGGCCAGCGCCCGCGCCGCCGGCAGCAGGTCTTCGGCTGCATGCACGCTCTTCACCAGCCCACCGGCCAGCGCCTCGGCGGCATCGAACACCCTGCCCGAATAGCACCATTCCAGCGCCTGCCCGATCCCGACCAGCCGCGGCAGGAACCAGGTCGAGGTCGCCTCGGGCGCGATGCCCCGACGCGAAAACACGAAACCGAACCGCGCCGCCTCGCTCGCCAGGCGAAAGTCCATCGGCAGAGTCATCGTCGCGCCGATCCCCACCGCCGGGCCGTTGATCGCGCCGATCACCGGTTTCCTGGAGGCGAAGATGCGCAGCGCCACGATTCCGCCGCCGTCGCGCACCGCCGGATGCGCATAATCCACGCTGCCATCCGCGCGCACCGGCGATTCCGCGCCGTTCCATCCGCCGCTGCTGTCGTAATCGAACGTCGCCGCGCCACCCGACAGGTCGGCACCCGCGCAGAACCCCCGCCCCGCGCCCGTCACGATCACCGCGCGCACCGCATCGTCGGCATCGGTCGCGTCGAACGCCGCGACCAGCTCGCGCATCATCGCGCCGTTGAAAGCGTTGAGCGTATCCGGCCGGTTCAGCGTGACCGTTGCGATCCCCTCCGCGACCGTCAGCGTGATCGTCTCGAATTCGGGCAGTGCCATGCATTTTTCTCCTGTCGTTGCCACCTTCCGGCCGATCGCATTCGGCCGGCGAAACGCATTTAGCCCTCCACGCACGTCACCCGGACCTGTTCCGGGGTCCACTGTGCCGCGAAATTGGCGATTGCGCCTCGGTAGCATCGAAAGCCGCCCGGTGGACCCCGGAACACGTCGGCTCCTGCCCCGTTCAAACATGTATCGTCATGCTGAACTTGTTTCAGCATCCAGGCGCGGTCAGCCGGTCCACGGAAGCCGTCTTTTTGGCAGATGATCGCGCCTGGATCCTGAAACTAGTTCAGGATGACGGGACTAGATGTCGCACTGGGAGAAGTACTGAACACGTCCGGGGTGACGGCTGGCTTGAGGCAGCCACGCGAAACCCGAAATGTGTTGAACGCCCCAAAGATTCGAGCCGTAACGGGTTTTTAGAAACTCCCGCCGCATAAGCGCGGCCATGACCCGCTACCCGCTCATCGCCCCCAACCCGCCCCGCCTCAGCGAACACGGAGACGCCCTCCGCCGCATCGAGGCATCGGGCGTGTTCAGCAACAACGGCGCGGAGGTGCGCGGGTTCGAACGCGACGTGACCGATCGGCTGTTCGGCGGGCACGGTGCCAGCCTCGCCGTCGCCAATGCGACGCTCGGGCTGATGATCGCGATAAAGCATGCCGCGATGCAGGCCGGTCGCCCCGATGGCCTCGCCGTGATGCCCAGCCTGACCTTCGCCGCGACCGGACAGGCCGCGCTCTGGTCCGGCCTCACCCCGCTGATCTGCGATGTCGATTCCGAAGACTGGAGCGCCTGCGCACTGGCCGAGGAACGCCTGCTCGAAACCCATCGGGACAGGATCTCGGTCCTGCTCCCCTACGCCACCTTCGGCAACGCGATCGATCTCGATCGCTACGCCTGGCTGCAACAGAAATATCGGGTCGGCGTGGTGATTGATGCCGCCTCCTCGCTCGGCACGGTCGACGATGCCGGCCACGGTTTCGGCCATGATGCGCCGTTCGCCATCGTCTATTCGATGCACGCCACCAAAACCTTCGCGGTGGCGGAGGGCGGGCTGATCCATAGCGGCGACGCGGCCCTGATCGATCAGTTGCGGGCGATGACCAATTTCGGATTCGAGGGCAGCCGCAGCGCCACCCTGCCCGGCATCAACGCCAAGCTGCCGGAGGTCGTCGCGGTGCTGGCGCAGGCCAAGCTGGAAGAAATCGAGTCGATCTGCGACGCCCGCGTCGCACTGGAGGTCGCCTATCGCGCCGGCCTGTCCGGTTTCCAGCTTCAGAAGGTACAGGGCCGCCGCCGCGCGATGCAGTTCATGCCCGTGCTGCTGCCCCGCGCGCTCGCCCACAAACGCGACGCGATCACCGCCGCGATGGACGCCTCCGGCGTCGGCACCGGGCGCTATTTCAGCCCGCACCTCGCCGAACAGCCATTGTTCAAGGCGACCGCGATCATCGATCCGACCCCCGTGTCCGACGATGTCGGCGGGCGCATGATTTCGCTGCCGATCACCGACGCGATGACCGCCGCCGACGCCACCGCCGTCGCCGCGATCTTCACCCGCATCTGCGCCGAGGCCGGCGCGACCGTTGCCGCCCCAGTGTCTGCCGGGGCCCGCACCCGCCCGATCGCCCGCACGCTGATCGTCGGCGGCGGCCCCGCCGGCACCGCCTTGCTCACCTCGGCCACCAAGCGTGGCCAGCTCGGCGCTTTCGCGAAAGGCCTCGTCGTGGTCGAGCGCGACGCCGCGATCGGCGGCGGGCGCCTCGGCCGCTACGCGATCACCTCGGACAGCACCGCGACCACCTTCCTGACGGCGGTGAAGGACAATCCCTATCCGGAGATCGCCGCGATCCTCGATCATCCGGCGGGCAAGGCCGTCGCGCGCTATACCGATGCGATCGGCGTGCCGTTGGTCGAGGCCGGTCCGCTGATCCGCGCCACCGGCGACCGGCTCGGCGATATCGTTGCCGCGAACGGCGGCGAGGTGCTGACCGGACACGAAGCGCTCGGCACGCGCCGGGTGGAGGGCGGCCTGTGGTCCACCCGCCTGCGCAACCGCGCCGACGGCAGCGAGTTCGATCAGCTCTCGCACAATGTCGTCATCGCCACCGGCGGCCACCAGCCGCTCGACCGCCTCGCCGCGCAGCAGGTCGCGGGCGCATCGCTCGTCGCGCAGGCCGGCGACCGCCTGCTCCAGTCGGACGAGGTGCTGGCCCTGGGCGGCATGGCCAAGGTCGCCGATCTCCTGTCGGGCAAGCGCGCGCCGAAGATCGTCGTGATCGGCGGATCGACCAGCGCGCTCGCCACGATCTTCCTGATCCTCAAGACCGCGCCCGCGATCCCGTTCGGCGAGAACGGCATCACCTTGCTTCACCGCCGCCCCTTGCGCCCCTTCTACCCCTCGATCGCGGCGGCGGAGGCGGAGGGCTTCACCGATTTCACGGCCGACGACATCTGTCCGGTCAGCGGCTTCGTCTACCGTCTCGCCGGCTTTCGGCTTGAAGCGCGCGAACTGGTCCTACGCATGCTCGGCGTCGACGGCCGGGTCGCCGATCCGCGCATCCGGGGCCACCGCATCGCCGGCCCCGACGACGCCGTCGCCCGCAGCGCTTTGGCCGAGGCGGACATCGTCATCGCCGCGCTCGGATACCGCCCGCACGCGCTGCCCGTCGCCGATACGAACGGCACGCCGATCGATCTCGCCGCCGCGCACGATCGCGCGATGGTCGACAAGCATTGCCGCGTCGTCGATGTCACCGGGGCTCCCATCCCCGGCCTGTTCGGCATCGGCCTCGCCGCCGGCTTCGTGCCCTGGGGCCGACTGGGCGGCGAGGCGAGCTTTTCGGGGCAGGCCAACGGCCTGTGGCAATGGCAGAACGATGTCGGCCAGATGATCGTCGATCAGGTGCTCGGCGAACTTATGGTCGAAGACGCCGCCCCGCGACGCGCCGTCGCATGAGCATGGCACCGACCGTCAGCGTCATCATGGCCGCCTATAACGGCGCGGCGCTGATCCCCGAAACCGTCGCCAGCCTGCAGGCGCAGACGCTGACCGATTTCGAGGTCGTCATCGTCGACGATTGCTCGACCGACAACACCCGCCACGTGCTGCGCGCGATAAACGACCCGCGCTTCCGCGTCATCGAGGCGGAGGTCAATCAGGGCCCGGTGCGCACCCGCAACACCGCCGTCACCCACGCGCGCGGCCGCTATCTCGCCGGGCTCGACCAGGACGATCTCTGCCTGCCCGAACGGTTCGCGAAACAGGTCGCCTATCTCGACGCCAATCCCGATACCGTGCTGGTCGGCACCGGCGCGGCCTGGCTCGACGACGGCATCGTCACCTCCGCCCCGCGCACCGCCGTCTCCACGCCCGCCCTGATCGAATGGCTGCTGCGGATCGAGAATCCGCTCGTCTGGTCCTCGGTGATGGTCCGCGCCTCGGCGGCCAGCGATCCGTTCACCGATCCGGTGCGTCTCTATGCCGAGGATTTCGATCTCTACCAGCGCATGAGCCGCATCGGCCGCATCGCCCGGCTCGACGAGGAACTGGTGATCTACCGCCGCCACGCCGGCGGCGCATCGCAGCGCTACACCGAGACGATGACCGCCAACGCCGCCCGCGTCCTCGCCGACAGCTATGTGTCCGTCTTCGGAGACGAATCGGACGCCGCCGCGTGGCTGATCGTCCGCCACATGATGGCGCACGCCCCGATCCCCGACCGCGCCACCCTCGCCGCGCTCGGCGAGGTGCTCACGAAACTGCAGGCCGATTTCCTCGCCACGCACGAGATCGACGCCGAAAGCCTGAAGATGATCCGCTGGGAAACCGCCCGCCGCTGGGGGCGTGTCGGCCGCATCGCGCTGCGCAGCGGCACGCTCACGCTCGCCGACATCGTGTCGGCCCGGCCCGACCATCTCGGCATGGGCTATCAGGGCATGGAGGAACTCGTCCTCTCCCGCCTGATCGGCACCGCCCGCGCGGCGAAACGCCGCTATAGTTGATCCTTCTGTTCCCCGGCGAAGGCCGGGGCCCAGTAGCGAAGGTTGCTGTAACCTCGCGCAGCGCTCGCAATCTGTCGGTCCGTAACTGGACCCCGGCCTTTGCCGGGGAACAAGAGGCCAGGCGCGAACGCCCGGCCTCTCCTATCCTACTTCGTCGCGACTGGTGCGGGCGTCGGTGCAGTCGCCGGTGCCGCAGCCGGCGCGGCGTTCGCCGCGACCGGCGGCGGCGGCGGGGGCGCACGACCGTCATCGCCATCCGGTCCACCGTCCGGCCCGCGATCGTCCGGCCCCCGTCCGTCGGGACCATGACGCGGCCCCTTGCGATCATGCCCGCCCGGACCACCCGGACCACGATCGGGACCATGCATCGGCCCGAGCGCCGTCACCTTGCCGTCCGCGCCGACCAGGAAACCGGCCCGCACGAAGCCGTGGTCGAAGCGACCCTGCACCGTCACCGCCTGCCCGGCCGCGACCAGCGCACCATCCTCGCCCTCGCGCCCGAGATCGACCAGCGCCCGGCCCGATCCATCCGCCAGCACCACCTTGTTGCCGTAGATCTGGTCGACCCGACCCTTGATCGTCACGATGCTGTCGCCAGATTTCAGCGAAGCGATCGCCACCGGCACCGCCGGGGCCATCGTCGCGCTCGGCCGCGTCGCCGCGACGGTGATCGCCCCGCCCGCGCCGCCGATGGCGAGCAGGCCGGCCGCGATCAGGCCGAACTTGCGCCGCGACGGGCGCTGTGTGGTATCTTCGGTCATAACATTCACTCCTCTTGGGGTTTCGACTGCACCCTCTCTAGACTCGCGGTCCCGACCCACACTGAACCGCGCCGTTCAGTTTCGGTTGGGGCGGCAGGATTAGGAGTTCTTCGTCACCCCGGACTTGTTCCGGGGTCCACCATGCCGCAAGCTCGGTCGTGCATAATTATCCGTGTCGAAAGCGGCTGGGCAGACCCCGGAACAAGTCCGGGGTGACGGCGATGGCAACCGGCAAACCGCAATCCAGCAGGAGTCCCAAAATGCGCGTATTGCTGGTCGAGGACGACACCACACTCGCCGACGGCATCGCCCGCGCCCTGCGCGCGGAGAATTTCGCCGTCGATGTCGCGGCCAACGGCGAAGACGGCGGCCATCTCGGCGCGACCGAACTCTATGACGTCGCGATCCTCGATCTCGGCCTGCCCAAACGCGATGGCCTGTCCGTGCTGCGCGACTGGCGCGCCGCCGGGCGCGACCTGCCCGTGCTGATCCTCACCGCGCGCGACGGCTGGTCGGAAAAGGTCGAGGGGTTCAAGGCCGGGGCCGACGATTACCTGACCAAGCCGTTCCGCATCGAGGAGGTCGTGATGCGCCTGCGCGCGCTGGTCCGCCGCGCCGCCGGCCATGCCTCGGCGCGCGTCACCTGCGGCCCGCTCGCGTTCGACGCGCAGCTCGGCACGTTCGAACTGGACGGCCTGCCGCTGAAGCTCACCGCGTTCGAATGGCGCGTCCTCTCGCAACTCATGCTCCGCCGCGAGGTCGTGATCGAACGCGCCGACCTGATCGAGCGGGTCTATGAAGGCGATGCCGATGTCGACTCCAATTCGGTCGAGGTGATCATCGGCCGCCTGCGTCGCAAGATCGGCGCGGAGATGATCGAAACGGTGCGCGGGCGCGGCTACCGGCTGACGGCGGGCACGACCGGCGCATGAGGCGCTGGCTTACCTCGCTGCGCGGCCGCCTGCTGCTGATCGCCTTCGCCTCGACGCTCGCCGCCCTGCTGTTCGCCGGCTTCGCGATCGGCCATGTCCTCGAACGCGTCGTGATGCGCAGCCTGGACGACCGGCTCGACGCGCAGATCCTGGTGCTGGCCCGCGCCGTCCGCCCCGACGGCGATCTCGATCCCGCGCGCGCGATCGACCTGCCCGATTTCGGTGTCGCCGGGTCGGGTTGGGCGTGGCGCGTCGACGGCCCCGCCGGCCATTGGACCAGCGCGGCGGGCGCACCGGATCTGCCGCGGGTCGAACCCCCGCATCCCGGTCGCGATCCCGACGATCGCGCCGAACGCGGCGATCGTCGCGAAGGCCCGCGCCCCGAGCGCGACGGCATCCGCCCCGGCGAGATCGAAGGCCCGGCCGGCGAACGCCTCCATTCGCGCCAGTTCGTCCTGGCCACGCCCGCCGGACCGGTCGCCATCGCCGCCTCCGGCCCGCGCCGCGTCGTCGCCGCGCCGCTGCGCGAGGCGTTGCTGCCTTTGCTCGCCTCGCTCGTCATCCTCGGCGCCGGCCTGGCACTCGCCACGCTCGTCCAGTTGCGCTTCGGCCTGCGACCGCTCGGCCGACTGCGCACCGCGCTCGCCGAAGTCCGCGCCGGGCGTCTGCGCCACGTCCCCGCCGACCAGCCCGAGGAACTCGCCGGCGTGGTGAGCGAACTCAACGCGCTGATCGACCAGAACGAGGCCGGGCTCGCCGCCGCGCGCCGCCACGTCTCGAACCTCGCGCACGGCATGAAGACGCCGCTCGCCGCGCTGGCGCTCAAGCTCGGCGAGGACGGGCGCGATCCCGATGGCAGCCTGTCGGCGATGGTCGCGGAGGTCGATGCCCGCGTCCGCCACCATCTCGGTCGCGCGCGCGCCGCCACCCCTGCCGGACGCAGCCGCACGCGAACCGCGCTCGCCCCCGCCGTCGCCGATCTTTCCGCCGTGCTCGATCGCCTCCACGCCGACCGACCGGTCACCACCGAAATCCACATCCCCGCCGATCTATCGCTCGCGGTCGACCCACAGGATCTGGACGAGATGCTCGGCAATCTGCTCGACAATGCCCGCCGCCACGCCCGCGCTGCCTTGGCGGTCACCGCCACCCCGCACCACCAGATGGCGGCGATCCGCATCGAGGATGACGGCCCCGGCCTCCCCGACGCTGCGATGCACGACGCGCTCGTCCCCGGCCAACGCCTTGACGAGGCCGGCGAGGGCTACGGCTTCGGCCTGTCGATCGTGCAGGAACTCGCCGAACTCAACGGCGGCACGCTCGCCCTTGCCCGATCGCAACGCCCAGGCTGGGGCTTGGCCGTTACCTTGACGCTGCCGGTCTCCACCTGACGCAACACTCGCTCGCGACACATGTTGAATCCCTGCATTCTCATATCGATCGCTACGCAATATTACTCGTCACCCCGGACTTGTTCCGGGGTCCACCAAGCGGCTTGATCGGCGCACGATGCTCGAACGGTGGATTGGCGGCGTGGTGGACCCCGGAACAAGTCCGGGGTGACGATCTTTAGGGATAAGCGGATCGGCGTAAACCGAACTTCGTTCCGTGATGATATCTACCCAAGCCGGAAAGCCGCCATGTCCATAGACGACCAGATGATCGACACGCCCGACGGCCCGATGACCTGGGCGCAATGGAAGAAGAAGAACCCCGTCCAGATCCCCTCGCGCCGCACCAAGGGCAAGGATCTGCCGGTCAAGGTGAAGCGCTTTACGGAGAAGCCGTGAGCGGCAGCGGCCTCCGGATCGCGAGACCTGCGCTCCAATTACCCCGTCATCCCCGCGAAGGCGGGAATCCATACTGGCTGCACGAAGTGAGGCTCACCGAGTGGAGCGAAGATGGGTTCCCGCCTGCGCGGGAATGACGGAGGACTCCCACTCCGGCACCCCCAAAAACCCTCACGCCGCCTCCCGGATCCGCTCCCCCGCCGCGCGGCGCAGCACGCGCGAGACATGGTCGATCGAATACGGCTTCTGGATCAGTTCGAACCCGTCCGTGCCATTCGCCGCCAGGATGTGGCTGTAACCGCTGGCCAGCACCACCGGCAGGCCCAGGTTCATCTCGCGGATCGCGCGGCCCATCTCCATCCCGGTCATCCCCGGCATCACCACGTCCGAGAATACCACGTCGAAGCGCGCGGCATCCGCCGTCACCTCGGCCAGCCCCTCGACGCCATTCGTCGCCAGCACCGTGGTGAAGCCCAATTGGTCGAGCGCGTCGACCGTGCTCGCCGCGACCTCGGCATTGTCCTCGACCACCAGCACGCACGGCACGGTCGTCGGATCTCCTTCCGCCGCCGGCGCGGCCGTCACCGCCTCGGCGCGCGCGATCCCTTTGACCTGTGGCAGGTACAGTGTGAAGCTGCTCCCGGCGCCGACCTCGCTCTCGACCTGGATGTCGCCGCCCGACTGCCGCGCGAACCCGAACACCTGGCTGAGGCCCAGCCCGGTGCCCGACCCGACCGGCTTGGTGGTGAAGAAAGGCTCGAAGATCCGCGCGCGCTGGTCCACCGCGATGCCGCCGCCGGTATCGGTGATCGTCACCGCGACATAGTCGCCCGGCACGGCGGCGCGTTCGCGCAATGCCGGTATGCCCTGCACCGCGCGCGCGGAGACGATCAGCCGCCCCTCGCCGTTCATCGCGTCGCGCGCGTTCACCGTCATGTTCACCAATGCCGTGTCGAACTGGCTCGTGTCCGCATTGATCGCGAACGATGCATCGGGCACGTCGATCTCGATCGTGATGCGCGATCCGGCCAGCGTCTGCATCATCTCACCGATCGAACGGATATTGTCGCCGACATCGAACACGGTCGGTTTCAGTGCCTGTCGTCTGGCGAATGCGAGCAATTGCTGCGTCAGCTTCGACGCCCGCCCCACCGCCTCGCCGATCGCCCCGACATAGCGCGCGCGCCGCTCCTCCTTCTGGTTGGGCAGCTTCAGCATCTCGACCGCCGATTGCACGATCGTCAGCAGATTGTTGAAATCATGCGCCACGCCCCCGGTCAGCTGGCCAACCGCCTCCATCTTTTGCGACTGCCGAAGCGCATCCTCGGCGGCATACAAGGCCGCCTCGGCGCGCAATCGGTCGCTGATGTCCTTGGCGTGGTGGAACGCGCCGATGATCGCGCCGCTTTCGTCGCGCAGCGGCGCATAGGAGATATCCCAATACGGCTTGTTGAGATCGGGGTCGCCGAATTCCTCGGTGACGTTGAACACCTCGCCGGCCAGCGCGCGCGCCATGAAGCCTCGGATCACCGGTGCCTGTTCGGGCAGGAACAGATCGGGGAAGACTTCACCGATCTGCACGCGGTGATTGTAGATACGGAAGAATTCGTCGCTATGCGCGCGGTTGAAGGCGATCAGGCGGAATTCGTGATCGAACGCGCAGATCGGTGCCTGATCGGATTGCCCGATCACTTCCCAAAGCCCCATGGAACTTGCCGACATGCGCACCTCGCCAACCCCTTGATCCGGCACCCTATCACGATTTCCGGGCACGCACAGCCATCGCGCGGTGCGGAACTTCGCACTGTGATCGAGTCAGGTACCGGGGATACTGGACCTTTTTAACCCGAACCCCTATATACCGATCGGTATGAAACAATGCTTCGCCTCTTCGCCCACCAAGGGCCGCCCCCGGGAATTCGATCTCGACGAGGCGTTGACGGCGGCGCTGCGCGTGTTCTGGCGCAACGGCTATGAGAGCGCCTCGATGGCGGAGCTGACCGCCGAGATGGGCATCACCAAGCCCAGCCTCTATGCCGCGTTCGGCAACAAGGAAGCCTTGTTCCACAAGGCGTTGGACCTCTACGAGCGCGAGAAGCTGGCCTATACCGTGGCCGCGCTCGAGGCGCCGACCGCGCGCGGCGTTGCGGAACGTTTCCTGCTCGGTGCGCTCGAAATTCACATGAACACCGGCGATCCCAAGGGCTGCATGGGTGTGATTTCCACGGTGACGTGCTGCGGGTCCGAGGCCGAGTCGATCAAGGCCGATCTCACGACTCGCCGTGCCTCGTCCGAAGCCGCGCTGATCGCGCGCTTCGAACGCGCCCAGGCGGAGGGCGAACTGCCCGAGGGGCTGACGCCGTTCGCGCTCACGCGGTTCCTCTACGCGCTGCTGCAGGGCATGTCGGTGCAATCGAGTTCGGGGGCCAGCTGCGTCGAATTGCGGCAGCTCGTCGACACCACGATGCTGGTCTGGCCGACCCGCTGAAATAAATATACCTAGCGGTACAGAAAGCCGTTGACGCGCTGCGGCACGGGATTATATACCGCTTGGTATCGAAGTTGGATCCTGATTCGGACCCGACAGCCGGCGAAGGAATTCCGCCCATGACCACGGCCACCTGATCCTCGCGCGAAGGGCGCAGCACGCAACCTTCGCCAACTTCCATCACCACCAACCACACATCCGGTCCGCTCTTCCCGCGGTTCCGGAACCGATTTTCGGCGCTTGGCGGACGCTCTCCGACGACGATCCGCGTCTCGGTGATCGCCTCGCTGCGCCCAAGCCGCAAGGGGACACGACATGGCTTATCTGGGTATCGAAGAAATGTATTCCGGCCCGTCTACGGAGGCGAAGGCCGCACCGGCCAAAGCCGGCTTCACCGCGCTCGAATGGAGCGTGATCGCTCTCGCCAAGAAGGATTCGATCGGCAGTCTGAAGGCCCCCGGCCGCATGTCCCGCGCGCTCGGCACGGTGTTCGGCCGCGGCGTCAATTCCCGCCTCGCGGAGCCGCGGCTCGAAATGCTCCGCCGCGTCGCGGTCTATGCCTGGCGGCGCGGTTACGCTCTGCCCGCGTCGGAAGTCTCCGCCTTCCTGCGCGCCGGCTTCAGCATGGCGCAGGCCGAAGTGCTGGTCGCCAGCATCACCGGCGGATCGGTCGGGCAGCTCGCCTGGAAGGTCGCGGCATGAACATGATCACCACGATCGAGGCCGCCGAGGGTGACACGCCCACGCGGCCCAGGCGCCTGTCGGGCTGGCAGCGCGGTGCATTGCTGCTCGTGCCGCTCGCCATCGTCGGCGGCGTGGGCGCCAAGCTGATCGACCAGTCCCCCGCGACCGCTGCCGTCGCCCCGCCCCCCGCCGTCACCGTGGCCACGCCTCTGGTGCGCGACGTCAACGAATGGGACGATTATATCGGCCGCTTCGCCCCCAGCCGCGCGGTCGAAATCCGCCCGCGCGTCTCGGGCGAAGTCACCGGCATCCACTTCCGCGACGGCGAGATCGTGCGCAAGGGCCAGTTGCTCTTCACGATCGATCCGCGCCCGTTCGCCGCCGCTCTGTCGGAAGCGCGCGCCAATGTCGCCAGCGCCGCCAGCGCACTGGCACTCGCCCGCGCCGATCTCGGCCGCGCGACACGGCTGGTGGATGACGAGGCGGTTTCGGCCGGCGAAGTCGATGCCCTGCGCGCCAAGGTACAGGCGTCGGAGGCTGCGCTCGCCGCCGCCGCCGCCCGCGTCCGCGCCCGTGCGCTCGACGTCGAGTTCACCCAGGTCCGCGCGCCGATCGCCGGGCGCATCTCGGATCGCCGCGTCGATGCCGGCAACCAGGTCGCCGGCGGCGAGGGCACCGGGGGCAGCGTACTGACGACGATCAACGCGCTCGACCCGATCTACTTCACTTTCGATGGATCGGAGGCGCTGTATCTGAAGACCCAGCGTGCCCGCCAGCCCGGCGCCGCCCCCGCCGCGGTCGAGATCCAGCTGCAGGACGAGACCGAGCATCGCTGGAAGGGCCAGCTCGATTTCACCGACAACGGCCTGGATCAGCGCTCCGGCACGATCCGCGGCCGCGCGGTGCTGGCCAATCCGGGCTATTTCCTTACCCCCGGCATGTTCGGCAACATGCGTCTGTCGAGCGGCGGCACGGTCAAGGCCCTGCTCGTCCCGGATTCGGCGGTGCAGACCGATCAGGCGCGCAAATTGGTGCTCACGGTGGATGCCAAGAACGCCGTCGTCGCCAAACCGGTCACGCTCGGCCCGGTGGTCGACGGCCTGCGCATCATCCGCTCCGGCCTCGCCCCCAGCGATCGCGTGATCCTCACCGGCACGCAGATGGCGATGCCCGGCGCGCAGGTTGCCCCCAAGCCGGGCAAGATCGCCACGCAGATATCGGCCGCCCCGGTCGCGACGCAGCCGCTCGCCGGAGACGCCACGCTGGCGACGCGCTGACACCCTTTCAAGCAGGACATTCCCCATGCGCTTTTCGCGCTTCTTCATCACGCGGCCGATCTTCGCCGCGGTGATCGCGGTCGTCATCACCCTGGTCGGCGCGATCGCCTATATGAGCCTGCCGGTGTCGCAATACCCCGACATCGTCCCGCCGACCGTCACGGTCAGCGCGGCCTATCCCGGCGCGAGCGCGGAAACGGTGGCCGAGACCGTCGCCGCCCCGATCGAGCAGGAGATCAACGGCGTAGACAACATGCTGTATCAATCGTCGCAATCCACCGGCGACGGCAAGCTGACGATCACCGTGACGTTCAAGATCGGCACCGATCTGGATGCCGCGCAGGTGCTCGTGCAGAACCGGGTCGCGGTCGCCGTGCCGCGCCTGCCGGAGGACGTGCAGCGCCTCGGCGTCGTCACGCGCAAGACTTCGCCGGACTTCCTGATGGTCGTCAACATGGTCTCGCCCGACGAGTCGCTCGATCGTGGCTACATCTCCAATTACGCATTGACCCAGGTCCGCGATCGCCTGTCGCGCATCGACGGCGTCGGCGACGTGCAATTGTTCGGCGCGCGCGATTATTCGATGCGCGTATGGATCGATCCCGGCCGCGCCGCCGCGCTCGATCTGACGGCGGGCGAGATCGTCGCCGCGCTGCGCGCCCAGAACGTGCAGGTCGCCGCCGGCACGCTCGGCCAGCCGCCTTATGCTCAGGGCCACGCCTTCCAGCTCAACGTCGAGACGCAGGGCCGCCTGACCGATCCCAAGCAGTTCGCCGATGTCGTGATCCGCACCGACAAGGATGGTCGCCAGGTCCGCGTCTCGGACGTCGCCCGGGTCGAACTCGGCGCGCAGGATTATGGTGCCAACACCTATCTCAGCGGCAAGCCCACCGTGATCCTCGCGGTGTTCCAGCGTCCCGGCTCCAACGCGCTCGCCGCCGCGCAGAAGGTCAGTTCCGAGATGGAGGCGATGTCGAAGCGCTTCCCCAAAGGCCTCGGCTACCGCGTGATCTACAACCCGACCGAATTCATCTCGCAATCGATCGACGCGGTGAAGCACACGCTGATCGAGGCGATGGTGCTGGTCGTGCTCGTCATTCTCGTCTTCCTGCAGAAATGGCGCGCCGCGATCATCCCGATCGTCGCCATTCCCGTCTCGCTGATCGGCACCTTCGCGGTGCTGGCGGCTGTCGGCTATTCGCTCAACAACCTGTCGCTCTTCGGGCTGGTGCTGGCGATCGGCATCGTCGTCGACGACGCGATCGTCGTGGTCGAGAATGTCGAACGCAATCTCGAACGGGGTCTCTCGCCGCTGGAGGCCGCGCGCACGTCGATGGACGAGGTCTCGGGCGCGTTGGTCGCGATCGTCCTGGTGCTGTGCGCGGTGTTCATCCCCACCGTGTTCCTCACCGGCCTGTCGGGCGCGTTCTACCGCCAGTTCGCGGTGACGATCTCGACCGCGACGATCATCTCGCTGATCCTGTCGCTCACTCTGTCGCCCGCGCTTGCCGCCCTGCTGCTGCGTCCGCATGCCGATCCGGCAAGCGACAACCGCGTCCAGCGTGTGGTCCGTCGCGCCGGAGACGCGTTCAACCGCGCCTTCGAACGGATGAGCCTTGCCTATGCCGGGCTCACCCGCCGGCTCGTGATGGCCCCCAAGCGCATGATGATGGTCTATGGCGGCCTGATCGCCTTGACCGTCGCCGTCTTCGCCTGGACGCCGACCGGCTTCGTGCCGGCGCAGGATCAGGGCTATTTCCTCACCGTCATCCAATTGCCGCCCGGCTCCTCGGTCGAGCGCACCGACGCGGTGATGCAGAAGGTCGCCAAGCGCATCCTGCCGCTCGCCGGGGTGAAGGGCGCGGTGATGCTCGCCGGGTTCGACGGCCCGTCGCAGACGCTCGCCCCCAATGCCGCGGCCGCCTACATCCCGCTCAAATCGTTCGAGGAACGCGAGAAGCTCGGCGTCACGCTCGCCAGCATCATGGGCGAGGCGCAGAAAGCCACCGCCGACATCAATGAGGCCCGCTTGCTGATCGTCCCGCCGCCCTTGATCCAGGGCATCGGCTCGGCCGGCGGCTATCGCCTGATGGTCCAGGACCAGGAGGGGCGCGGCTATGGCGCGCTGAACACAGTCTCGACGGACCTGATCGGCAAGGCCAACCAGACCAAGGGGCTGGCGCAGATCTACAGCTTCTTCGAAACGTCGACGCCGCGCATCTTCGCCGATGTCGATCGTGCCAAGGCCAATATGCTCGGCGTCCCCCCGGAACGCGTGTTCGAGGCATTGCAGGTCTATCTCGGCTCGGCCTTCGTCAACGATTTCAACCTGCTCGGCCGCACCTACCGCGTGACCGCACAGGCCGACGCACCGTTCCGCAACACCACCGCCGATATCGCCAACCTGAAGACGCGCTCGAACTCCGGGCAGATGGTACCGGTGGGGTCGGTCGCGACCTTCCAGGACAAGACCGGGCCGTACCGTGTCGTGCGCTACAACCTCGCCCCCGCAGTCGAGGTGGATGGCGATACCGCGCCGGGCTTCTCCTCCGGCCAGTCGTTGGTCGCGATGGAAAAGCTCGCCGACACGACGTTGCCCAGCGGCTACACGCACGAATGGACCGGCATCGCCTTCCAGCAGAAGCTGGCCGGCAGCACGGCGGCGCTCGTGTTCGGGATGGCGGTGGTGTTCGTCTTCCTGGTGCTGGCGGCGCAATATGAAAGCGTCACCCTGCCGCTGGCGATCATCCTGATCGTGCCGATGTGCCTGCTCGCGGCGATGACAGGCGTGAACCTGCGCGGCATGGATAATAACGTGCTGACCCAGATCGGGCTCGTCGTACTGATCGCGCTTGCCGCCAAGAACGCGATCCTCGTGGTCGAGTTCGCGCGTCAGGCCGAGGAACAGGATGGCCTGTCCCCGATCGAGGCCGCCGTGCGCGCCGCGCAGGATCGGTTGCGCCCGATCCTGATGACCAGCTTCGCCTTCATCCTCGGCACCGTGCCGCTGGTGATCGCGACCGGCGCTGGATCGGAACTGCGCCAGGCTCTGGGCACGGCGGTGTTCTTCGGGATGATCGGCGTCACCGGCTTCGGCCTGCTCTTCACCCCCACCTTCTACGTCGTCTGCCGCGCGCTGGCGGCCCGGCTCGCCCGCCGCCCGTCCGGTGGCGCGATGCCCGCCCTCCAGCCTGCCGAATAAAGGCCAGATCCCATGAAACGCGCTCTGCTATCCTCCCTTTCCGCGCTCACGCTCGCCGCCTGCGCCGTCGGCCCGAACTATGTCGCGCCGATCCCCGCGCCGAAGGCGACCGCCTCCTTCATCGGCACGACCAGCCCGAGCGTCGCCGCGACCACCATCGACGATCATTGGTGGCGGCTGTACAACGATACGGTGCTCGACGGCCTGGTCGCCGATGCGCTGAAGGCCAATACCGACATCCGTGTCGCCGTCGCGAGGCTGGATGCCGCCCGTGCGTCCTTGCGCGGCGCCCGGTCGGACCGTTTGCCGCAGACCACGATCGGTGCCGGGTACAATTATGGCCGCTCGTCGGCGGTACAGCGCCTGCCCGGCCTTGCCGTCGAAAATAGCAATGTCGATGTCGGCCTGAACGTCGCTTACGAGGCCGATCTGTTCGGCCGGGTGAAACGCAATATCGAAGCGTCGCGCGGCGATGTCGGCGCGGCGGAGGCGGATGCCGATGCGGTGCGCGTCGCGATTGTCGCCGCCACCACGCGTGCCTATGTCGATGCCGCCGCCTCGGCCGAGCGGCTGGCGGTGGCCGAGCGTGTCGTCGCCCTGCTCGACCGCAGCGCGACGTTGACCGGCAAGCGCGTGGCCGCCGGCCGCGCCGCGCCGCTCGATACGGTCCGCATTACCACGTTGCGCGATCAGCGCGCCGCCCTGGTGCCGGAACTTCAGGCCGATCGGCAGGCGGCTCTGTTCCGCCTCGCCACGCTCACCGGCCGCACGCCGCAGGAACTGCCGGCGATTGCCGGTGAGCGCACGACGACCCCGCGCCTGACCCAGCCGATCCCGGTCGGCGATGGGGCCGCGTTGCTCGCGCGCCGTCCGGATGTGCGTGCGGCGGAGCGGCGATTGGCCGCCTCCACCGCGCGGATCGGAGTCGCCACGGCGGATCTCTATCCCCGCATATCGCTTGGCGGATCGATCGGATCGACCGGTACCGGTTTCGGCGACATCTTTGGCGCGGGGCCGCTGCGCTGGCTGATCGGGTCGCTGATCACCTGGTCGTTCCCCAACACCAGCGCCGCCCGCGCGCGCATCGCCGGAGCCGAAGCCGACAGCCGCGGTGCGCTCGCCACCTTCGACGGCACGGTGCTGCAGGCATTGCAGGAAACCGAGACCGCCATGTCCACCTATGCCCGCGAACTCGATCGCCGCACCGCATTGCAGGCGGCGCGGAACGGCGCGGAAAAAGCCGCGCGCATCACCCGCGCCCGCCAGCGCGAAGGGCAGATCGACTTTCTCGACGTGCTCGATGCCGAACGCACCTTCGCCGACGCCGATGCCGATCTCGCCGCTGCCGACGCCCGGATCGCCGGGGCGCAGGTCGATCTGTTTCGCTCACTCGGCGGCGGCTGGAGCTAAAGCAAGACGACTACACCGTTCGTTTCGAGCGACGTCGAGAAACCCTCGCCGCGCGTGTGCGGCCTGTTTCTCGACTTCGCTCGAAACGAACGGAGAGAGTTGGGACGGACCAAAGTCGTCGCGCCCTAGCGCGCCAGAAGGTCAAGCGACGTCTTCGACCTGCGGCAGATAGTCGCCATAGCCCTCGGCCTCCATGTCGTCGCGGTGCACGAAGCGCAGCGAGGCCGAGTTGATGCAATAGCGCAGGCCACCGCGGTCGCGCGGGCCGTCGTCGAACACGTGCCCCAGATGGCTGTCGCCGTGGCTGGAGCGCACTTCGGTCCGCACCATGCCGTGCGATACGTCGCGGATCTCTTCGACATGCGCCGGCTCGATCGGCTTGGTGAAGCTCGGCCAGCCGCAATGCGAATCGAACTTGTCGGCCGATGCGAACAGCGGCTCGCCAGAGACGATATCGACATAGATGCCGGGCTGCTTGTTATCGAGATATTTGCCGGTGCCAGGCCGCTCGGTGCCGCTTTCCTGGGTCACATGGAATTGTTCGGGCGAAAGCGCGGCGATCGCTTCGGCGGTCTTGCTGTACTTGGTCATGAGCGAGGTCTCCTATTCACCGTTAAATGGGAAGCCGGTGCGGGAATTTCCATTCCCCGCCTCACGGTGCCGGGTGCGTCGCGGGTCTTGGGCGACGATATTTTGGCGTCGGCGATGCGTGACGCCCTTGGACCCCCTACATCCATGGCATGACCGAACTGACCGTCTGGCACGACGGTGCGTGCCCGTTGTGCCGCCGTGAGATTGCCCTGATGCGACGGCTCGACCGGAACGGCGCGATCCGCTTCGTCGATGCGACGGACGGCGATAGCTCCTGTCCGCTCGATCGCGCCGAGCTGCTGGCCCGCTTCCATGTTCGCGAAAACGGGGTGATGCTGTCCGGCGCCGCGGCGTTCGCCGCGATGTGGCGGGCGATCCCGCTGTTGCGCCCGCTCGGTATCGCAGCACGGCAACCTTGGGTACTGGCGCTGCTCGAACGCGCCTATCTCTATTTTCTCATGGTCCGCCCCCGGCTGCAACGCCTCGCCGGCCATGGGACGACAGCGTGAGGCCGCGCGCCGATCCCGTCGGCCCCGGTCAGGAAAGCGTCTGGTCCTATCCGCGCCCCGCCATTGCCGAACCGACCGCCTCGCGCATCATGATCGAGCATCACCGGCTCGTCATCGCCTCCTCCCGCGCCTGCATCCGCACGCTCGAGACCAGCCACCCGCCAAGCTATTACATTCCGCCCGAGGATATCGCGCCGGGCGTTTTGCGCCGCGCGGCGGGCAGCTCGTTTTGCGAATGGAAGGGTGCAGCGCGCTATTGGGATGTCGTGATCGGCGACGTGGTTCTCCCGCGCGTCGGCTGGAGCTACGCCGATCCCAGTCCGGCCTTCGCGATGCTGCGGGATCATGTCGCCTTCTACGCCGCCCCGTTCGATCGCTGCAGTGTCGATGGCGAGACGGTCGTGCCGCAGCCCGGCGATTTCTACGGCGGCTGGATCACCTCCGCGCTCGCCGGTCCGTTCAAGGGCGTACCGGGAAGCCAGGGCTGGTGACGGCATGAGCGACGACGATCACGACACCAAGGGCCGCGCCGTGCCAAGCGGGCGGCTGTCGCGCTTCGGCCATTTCGGGCGGCTGGCGGGCGGCGTCGCCGGCGGCATGCTGGCCGAGGGCGCGCGCCGGCTAGCCGAGGGCGAACGCCCGCGCATGCGCGACATGCTGCTGACGCCGGGGAATGTCGGGCGGATCGCGGATCGCCTGTCACACCTGCGCGGCGCGGCGATGAAACTCGGCCAGATGATCTCGATGGACGCGGGCGACATGCTGCCGCCCGAACTGGCCGAGATCATGGCGCGGCTGCGGCAGAACGCGCACCGCATGCCGCCGCAGCAGCTCCAGCAGGTGCTGGCGACGCAGTGGGGCAAGGACTGGCGCACGCGCTTTCTGCGCTTCGACGTCACGCCGATCGCCGCCGCCTCGATCGGGCAGGTCCACCGCGCGCAGACCCGCGACGGCCGCGATCTGGCGATCAAGGTGCAATATCCCGGCGTGCGCGAAAGCATCGACGCCGATGTCGACAACGTCGCGACGCTGTTGCGTGTCTCCGGCCTGTTGCCGCGCGAACTCGACATCGCGCCGCTGCTGCTCGCGGCGAAGGCGCAGTTGCACGAGGAGGCCGATTATTTGCGCGAAGGCGAACAGATGACCCTGTTCGGCACGTTGCTGGCCAATGCGCCGGACTATGTCGTGCCGACGCTCGACACGGAATTCACCACCGACCGCGTTCTGGCGATGGGCTATGTCGAGGGCCGGGCGATCGAGAGCCTGGCCGATGCGCCGCAGGACGTGCGCGATACCGCGATGGCGTCGCTGATCGCATTGCTGCTGCGCGAACTGTTCGAATTCGGCGTGATGCAGACCGATCCCAACTTCGCCAATTATCGCTATCAGCCCGAAACCGGCCGGCTGGTGCTGCTCGATTTCGGCGCGTCCCGGCCGGTCGCGGCACCGATCGCGGCCGGGTATCTGGCGTTGCTCCGCGCGATGATCGACGGGCGGCGCGACGATGCCCGCGAGGCGGCGGTGGCGGCGGGCTTTGTCGGTCCGGGCGCGGTGGCGAACCATCGTGCGCGGATCGACCGGATGATTGACATCGTCATCGCGGAACTGCGCAAGCCGGGCGCGTTCGATTTCGGCGACCGGGCGTTCGTCGGCGTGCTCCGCGACGAGGGCATGGACGTCGCCGCCGATCACTCGGCCTGGCACATCCCGCCGGCGGACATCCTGTTCGTCCAACGCAAGATCAGCGGCACGGCGCTGCTCGCCGCCCGGCTGAAGGCTCGCGTCGACGTGCGCGCAATGGTCGAGCCGTTTCTCGCGAAACACGTTGACTAATTCATGAATTAAGATCTTAATCTCCGCCAACGGATCGCGAGTGTCGCTCGACGAACCGCGCCGATGGAGAGGAACCCGATGCTGTTGCGCCTGCTGTCCACGATCGCGCTGTCTGCCGCGCTGCCCGCCGCGGTGATCGCCACCACCCCCGCCGATGCCCAGACGCAACCGCCCCGTGCGAAGATCGACATGGGCACGGTGTCGGGCACCAGCGAGGGCCAGCTCGACGTCTTTCGCGGCATACCGTTCGCCGCCCCCCCACAGGGGCCGTTGCGCTGGAAGGCCCCGCAGCCCGCTCTGCCCTGGACCGGTGTTCGCGCGGCGCGCAGCTTCGGCGCGGCCTGCCCGCAGGGGCCGGAGCATAAGGAGCCCTGGGCGCAGGTCGGCCCAATGAGCGAGGATTGCCTGTTCCTCAACGTCTGGCGGCCGAAGCGCGCGGGCAGATATCCGGTGATGGTGTTCCTGCACGGCGGCGGCTTCACCTATGGCGCGGCCGGGGTTCCACTCTACGACGGCGCGGCGCTGGCGGCGCGCGGCGTGGTGATCGTCACGGTGAATTACCGCCTCGGCCGGCTGGGCTTCTTCGCCCATCCCGCGCTGACCCGCGAGGATCCGGCCGGCCAGCTCGGCAATTACGCGATCATGGATCAGATCGCGGCGCTCAAATGGGTGAAGCGCAACATCGCGAGCTTTGCCGGCGATCCCGCGAACGTCACGCTCTTCGGCGAATCCGCAGGCGCCGGATCGGTCCAGATCCTGATGGGCTCGCCTCAGTCGGCCGGCCTGTTCCACAAGGCGATTTCGGAATCCGGCGCGGGCGGTAGCGCGCTGTTCCCGATCCGGGGCGGCGCGATCAGCGCCGAGAAGCTGGGCGAGCTTTGGGCCACCGGCCTCGGCCTGAAGGATGCCACGCCCGAGCAACTGCGCGCCATTCCGCTCGCCGATGTGGTGAAGAACGGCCGCGCCTTCCCGTTCATCGACGGCAAGGTCGTCGTGCACAGCCCGGGCGAGCCGTTCTTCCAGGGCAAGGAGATGCGCATCCCGCTCATCATCGGCGGCAATTCCAACGAATCCAGCCTGGGCGGCATGACCGAGGCCAATGCCAAGATCCTGCTCGGCCCGGCCTTCCCGGATCTGCTCGCCGGCTACGTCTCCTATACCGGCAAGGCACCCGCCGCGGCGGCGATCGACCTCGCCGAGGATGCCGGATTCGTGCTGCCGTCCTTCGCTCTGGCGGACAAGCATGCGGCGACCGGAGCCAAGGCGTTCGTCTATTATTTCGATCAGGTGCCGGTGGATCAGCGCGCCGGATCGGCCGGAACCGATCATGGCGGCGAACTCGAATATGTCTTCGGCACCAAGCCGGCGGAGCATCGCTGGGATGCGCAGGATGCCAAGGTATCGAAGATGATGGGCGATTATTGGGTGCGCTTCGCCCGCACCGGTGATCCCAACGGCGCGGGAGCCCCGCGCTGGCCGGCCGTGACGACGCAGCCGACCGCCTATCTGTCCATCGGCGCCGATACGAAGGCCGCGCGCCTGCGCCCGATCCAGGAAAAGGCCAAGGCGGCGACGATGGCCGATTCCTTGAAGAAATGGGCGGCGACCCCGGCACCCTGAAGCGCGACCGAAGGAGCGACGGAGATGGACTCGAACACCCAGCCCAACCGGCGGCAGATCGTCGCCGGGGCGGCCGGTCTGCTCGCCGGTGCGATTCCGTCGGCGGGTGCCGCCGCCGGGCGATCCGCGCCGAAGGGCTTTCTGTGGGGCACGGCGATCTCCGCGCACCAGAGCGAGGGCGGCAACACCATTTCGGACAGCTGGCTGCTCGAAACCAATCGGCCGACCGCGTTCAGGGATCCGTCCGGCGATGCCTGCGACAGCTATCATCGCTATGAGGAGGATCTCGACATCGCCGCGCGGCTCGGCTTGAATTGCTATCGCTTCGGCATCGAATGGGCGCGGATCGAGCCGGCCGAGGGCATGTTTTCACAGGCCGCGCTCGACCATTATGTCCGCGTGCTGGAGGCATGCCATGCGCGCAAATTGCTGCCGATCGTCACCTACAACCACTTCACCGTGCCCTTGTGGTTCGCAATGCGCGGCGGTTTCGAGGTGGCGGACGGGGCCGATCTGTTCGCGCGCTTCTGCGGCCGCGCCACCGAGCGGCTCGGCCGTCTGATCGGCATGGCCTCGACTTTCAACGAGGCCAATATCGTGCTGTTGCGCAAGGTGCTGCCGCGTTTCGCCAGCGATGCGGCGGCGGCGAACGCACGAGCGATGATCGCGGCGGCGGCGCGGCGCACCGCATCGCCGGGATTTTCGTCGATGCTGTTCGGCGATCCCGACAAGATCAGCACGGTGATGCTGGACGCGCATGCCAAGGGCTATGCCGCGATCAAGGCCGTGCGGGGCGACCTGCCCGTCGGCGTGACGCTGTCGATGCAGGAGATTCAGGGCATCGGGCCGGACAATCTCGCCGCACAGGCCGAACGCACGATGTATGGCGGCTGGATCGAGGCGGCGAACGCATCCGATTTTGTCGGGGTGCAGACCTATTCACGGCTCCGCATCGACGCGAAGGGGCTGATGAAATCCGAGCCCGGCGTTCCGCTCACCGACATGGGTTATGAGAATTACCCGCATGCGATCGGCGCGACGCTCCGCTACGCCGCGATACACATCGATCGTCCGATCTACCTCACCGAAACCGGCATCGCCGCCGAGGACGACGCGATCCGCGTGAAGTTCATCGCCGACACGCTTGCCGAGGTGCGCAAGTGTATCGACGAAGGGATCGCGGTGAAGGGCTATCTCTATTGGTCGTTGCTCGACAATTTCGAATGGACGTCGGGCTATGCCAAGAAATTCGGGCTGGTCGCGGTCGATCGCCAGACCTTCCGCCGCACGCTCAAGCCCAGCGCGCGCTATCTCGGCGCGCGGGCCAGGGCGAACCTGTTGTAGGAAAACGGACGGCGCGGCCACCGGTCGAAGACCGGGGCCGCGCAGTACCCTTTAGAAGCCGAACTTGACGCCCACGTAGAACGACCGCCCGATCGGATCGTAGAGCGCGACATCGGTGCCGTTCTGCGAACTCGCGACGATCGGCAGGCCCTTGTCGAGCAGGTTGTTGACGCCGCCACGGATCTCGAACCGCTTGTTCACCTTGGTCGACACGAACAGATCGAACAGCGAATAGGCTGGCACGCCGGCCTGTGCGGTGGCGGGCGTCAGCACCGAGCTGACGTCGGACAGCGGGCCCTGATAGCGCCAGCGCAGGCCGAGCCCGAATGCATCCGAACGATAGCCGATCGTGGTCAGCGCCTTCCAGCGCGGCGTCGCGCGCGGCGGTACGGCCCCGGTTCCGGCGCCACCATTGCTGACCCCGGTATAGTCGAGGAACGCCGTGTTCGGCAGCAGCTGAACCTTGTAGCTGCGCGTCCAACCGATCGACGTATCGGCATAGACCTTGCCCTCGGAACCCGCCACCGCCGCCGGCAGGCCGAGATGCGCCTGGATCTCGACGCCGTCGGTCTTCAGGCCCCCGAGGTTGAGATAAGGCGTCGAGACGGTGACGATCTGCCCCGTCGCATCGCGCTGGATCAGCTGGCAGTAGGGATTGGTGTTGGTGTAGCTCGGGTTGGAGCCGTCGAGGTTGAAGCATTTCGACAGGACGGTCAGGCCCGGCACCGACGAGATCACGTTCTTGATGTTGATGTTGTAATAATCGACCGACAGCGAGAAATCGCGGAAGAAGCCGGACTTGATCGGCGAATTGAGCACCAGACCGAAATTGTAGGTGTTGGCCTTTTCCGGGGTCAGGCCGGTATTGCCGGTGATCGTCTGGCCGGTCGCCGTCGTCGGGAAGGTATAGGAAGCGATCGCCTGGGACGGCACACCCTGCGCGACGCACAAGGTGCTGACCTGTGCTCCGTTCGCCCCGGTGCGCGCGGTCGAGCGGATATCGCACGGATCGCCGAGCGAGGCCGGTGGCGTGCCGATCACCAGCTGCGTGCCCGATGCCGGCGCGAAGAGTTCGCCGATGTTCGGCGCACGCACTGCGCGCTGATAGCTGCCACGGAACAGCAACGGCTCGATCGGGCGCCAGCGGGCATCGCCCTCGAAGCTGGTCACCGTGCCGGTGGTCGAATAATCCGAGACGCGGACGGCGCCGCCGATGCCGAGTTCCTCGAAGAACGGTTTACCCGAAATCAACGGAATATCGAGCTGCGCCGCCGCTTCCTTCAGCGAGATCGCACCGCGCGCCCCCTGCGAGGCGATGATCGACTCCAGATTCTGCGCCGCCAGATCGCTGTCGGGGACGTAGCTGTAGCTGTTGCGGCGATAATCGGCGACGAACGCGATCTGCGCCGGGCCGGCGCCGAGATCGAACAGCTTGCCGTTAATCTGCGCCTGCACCTGGGTCTGCGATACCTTCTCGCGCGAGAAGGCATCCTTGGTGATGTAGTTGACGCAGGCCTGCGACAGGCTGCGCGCATTGGCGTCGCCGAACGGGTTGAAACCGCCGGTGCAGAGCGAATTGCCGCCGTCCGTCGCGCTCAGCAAATTCTGCACCCGGCTCTTCACGATGGCCGAGTGGATCGTCTGGTTGTGGACGGATTCGTCGTATGCGCCGTACGCGTCGAAGGTCCAGCCGCTTGCGATCTCGCCGCGCACGCCGGCCAGATATTGCTGGACGGTATACTGCTCCTCGAAGTTCTTGTACGGCACGCCGACATAGCGGCCGTTCCAGGTGAAGCTGGCCGCGGCGTTCGGGCGCGATGCCAGGATCGTGCGCAGATCGGCCGGGATGAACGGGTTGGTGACGGGAATGCTGGTCAGCGTGCCGAACTGCGTCAGGCTGCCACCGCTCGCCGTATGCACGCTCAGATCAACATACATGAACTGGCCGTACGCGGTGATGCCGGGCGCGACTTCGTAATCCGCCTTTAGGAATGCCGTCTTGCGATCTAGACCGTTGTAGAAGTCGATCTGCTGCCCCACCGGCATGCGCACATTGTTGCCGACGAGCAGATAGCCCTGACCATTGGTCGGCCCGCGATAATTGATCGCGCCGGTCTGCACGAACAGCGAACGATCGTCGTTGAAGCCCAAGTTGAGCAGCGGATTGATCGTGCCGGTCACGCCGTACCGGGCGAACACGCCCTGCACGACCGCGGCGTTCGGCGCGTTGGTCGCGCTCGGCACGAAGGTGCCGGTGCCGATGAACGAAGACGGCGTCTTGTCGTAGAAGAAGCTGCGCGCGCTGCCGTTGATCGGATTCTGCTTGGCATAGCTGAACGCGGCGGTGACATGCCCGCGATCCTCCGCGAAGGTCGATCCGAAGGCGAGCGACCCGTTGAAGCGATAGCCGTCGCCGCGCTCGCTGATCGTGTTCAGCAGGTCGACCTTGATGCCGTCCAGCTTGCGCACCGTCTTGAAGTTGACCACGCCCGACATCGCGTCCGACCCGTACACCGCCGACGCGCCGCCGGTGATCACGTCGATCCCGTCGATGATCGCCTCGGGCAGGATGTTGATGTCGACGTTACCGTTGATGTCGGATGCCGGCAGACGCCGCCCGTCGAGCAGCACGAGGTTGCGGTTGGTGCCCAGACCATGAAGGTTGATCGAGGCGCGCCCGCCCGTGCCCTGCCCACCGGTGCCGGCATTGCCGCCGGTGGTGAAGCTCGGGAACTGGTTCAGCGCGTCCTGCAGCGTCGCGACGCCGGCTTCCTTGATCGCGGCGTCGCCCACGCTGATGATCGGGCTGACGGAAGTGTTGTTGGGGCGCTGGATCAGCGATCCGGTGACGACGATGTCGGATTCGCTGCTCGTGTCCGGCGTGGCGGCCGTGTCCTGCGCGACGGCGGCGCGGGCGGCGTCGGTCTGCGCCGCGGCGGTGGTCGCTTCGCCGGGCGTCGTCACCTGGTCGGCGGTCGTCTTCGGCCCCTGCGTGCCGATGTCCTGCGCGGCGGCCGGCGTCGCGGCCAGGCCGATCGCCAGTGCGGCGACGCCGATCGCGAGCGCGCGGGTCGATGCGGATTGCGCCAGGCTCCGGCGTGTCGTCATGCTCGTCATGGATTGTCCTCCCTCTATTGTTCGCCCGCCGGTTCGCCCGGCGTGGCGTCGTGATGGTCGTGTGTCAGCGGCCTTTGTCGCCGATCTGGGCGTCGATGAAATCGATGGCGGTGCGCAGCGCCAGCTTGCTCGCATCGCGCGTCGCCTCCGGCGTCTTGCCGATCCAGCTGTGATCGACGCCCGGAATCACGATCTTGCGCACCGCCACGCCTTTGGCGCGTAAGGCCGTATAGAACGTCTCCGTCTGCGCCTCCGGCACCGTCTGGTCGTCGCTGCCGTGCATCAGCAGAACCGGCGGGTCGCTGCGGTCGACATAGGTAACCGGCGAGGCGAAGGCGCGCTGCTCGGGCGTGCAATCGCCGGCCGGGCAGCCCAGGAACAGGTTTTCCGCGCTCGGACCGGGCGGCATGCCGGGCGGCGGGCTGCTGCGCTTGGGCATGCTCGCGAAATCGTAGATGCCGAACCAGCCGACCACCGCCTGCACGCAGTCCGAGGCCTGGTCGCTGCCCGCCGCGGTCGACGCCACGGTCTCGACATTGGCCGTCTTCGGCACGATCCGCGCACCGGGCTCCAGCGCGGCTACGTTGCAACTGACCCCGGCCAGCGCCGCGAGATGCCCGCCGGCCGACTGGCCCCAGATCGCGGCGCGTTGCGGATCGATATTGTAGGTCGCGGCGCGCGCGCGCAGCCAGCGGATGCCGGCCTTCACGTCCTGGATCGCGGCCGGGAACGGTGCCTCGCGCGAGAAACGGTAGGAGAGGCTGGCGACGACATACCCCTTGGCCGCGAGGCTCGCGAGCACCTTGGGCCAGTCGACATAAGCGGCGCTGCGGCGCGGTCCGCCCGCCATCCATCCGCCGCCATGCACGTAGACGACGAGCGGGCGCGGACCGGCCGAGGCGAAGCGCGCCGGCGGCAGGAACAGGTCGAGCTTGAGCGGACGATAGCCCGGCAGCGTCTGATAGGTGATGTCGGGATAGCCGGTCACGCCGTCGGCGAACGCGATCTTGGTGGTCGCGAACGAATCCGCGCCGACCGCCTGGACGCTCGCGCCGATCTCGGCCGCATCGGCGATATCCTTGCCGTTGCTCTGCGCCATCGCCGATCCGGCAAAAGACGTCAGCAGCACAGCCGTGGTGGCAATCGCGAGTCGCAGGCCCATCCCCATCCCCTTCACATCGACGCTCTGCGGCGTCCGTTCGGGCCTTCCCCGATCCGAAGATCGACGCCCGTTGACATTTGATGTACGAAATGGTTCGTACCGAGTCAATTCCGAATTCGAAACGGTTGGCAAGCGGCCCGGCAGACGGCCATGACTGTCAAATATGGGGAGGTTTCTGCAGTGACGGACACAATAGGGGCGGAGCAGCCCGCCGGCCCC
This sequence comes from Sphingomonas sp. Leaf357, assembly GCF_001423845.1. Lineage (NCBI taxonomy): Bacteria > Pseudomonadati > Pseudomonadota > Alphaproteobacteria > Sphingomonadales > Sphingomonadaceae > Sphingomonas > Sphingomonas sp. Leaf357. The sequence continues at coordinate 740,892 of NZ_LMPM01000002.1, forward strand.
GACGCCGCCACGTCACCGATCCTGACGGGCCTGATCGGGATGGACATCCAGGGGTCGCGCTCGCCCGAAATGCACGAGCGCGAGGCGGCCGCGCAGGGCATCGCGCTCACCTATCGCCTGCTCGATCTCGCGATCCCGCCGCACACCGGCGACGATCTCGCCGCCACGCTCGACACGGTGAAGCGCGAGGGGTTCGCCGGCGTCAACGTGACCCATCCCTTCAAGCAGCGCATCATCGCCCTGCTCGACGAACTCAGCGACGAGGCGCGCGCGATCGGCGCGGTCAACACGGTCGTGTTCCAGAACGGGCGCAGCACCGGCCACAACACCGATTCCTACGGCTTCGGCGAAGGCTTCGAGCGTCAATTGGGCGGGGTCGCGCTGAACCGGGTCGTGCAGATCGGAGCCGGGGGCGCGGGTGCCGCGACGGCGATGGCGATGGTCAAGTTGGGCTGTCGCGATCTGGTGATCGTCGATCCGCAGGCGAACCGTGCCGCAGATCTCGTCGGCCGCCTGCCCGGCGGCGTCGCCCGCGCCGCCACGCGCGACATCGCGGAGGAACTGGCCGAGGCGGACGGGATCATCAACGCAACGCCGATCGGCATGCAGGGCCACCCGGGCATACCGATCGATCCCGCGCTTCTGCGCGCCGAGATGTGGGTCGCCGACGTCGTCTATTTCCCGCTGGAGACCGAATTGCTGCGCGCCGCCCGCGCCGCCGGATGCCGCACCGCGCATGGCGGCGACATGGCGGTGTTCCAGGCGGCCCGCGCCTTCGACCTGTTCACCGGCCGCACCGCCGATCGCCAGCGCATGGCGGCCGGCTTCTGATTTTTTCCGTAAAGACTAGAAGCGCGGCACGGGCGTCGATCAGAACACCGGCCGCACGAGAGGATCGAAGATGCAGGACATGACCGCGCGCCCCACCGCTCCGGCAGGCCAGCGCCCCACGCGCGCGCGCTTCGCCATGCTCGGCCTGATCGCGACCGGCACGCTGGTCAATTATCTCGATCGCACCGTGCTCGGCATCGCGGCTCCGGCGTTGACCAAGGAACTGGCGATCAATTCCGCGGTCATGGGCCTCGTCTTCTCCGCTTTCTCATGGAGCTATGCCGCATCGCAGATCCCCGGCGGGCTGTTCCTCGATCGCTTCGGCACGCGCCTGACCTACGCCTTGTCGGTCGGCTTCTGGTCGCTGTTCACCTTGCTGCACGCTCTGGTCGGCGGCCTCGCCTCGTTGCTCGGGCTGCGGCTCGCGCTCGGCATCGCCGAAGCCCCGTGCTTTCCCGCCAACAGTCGCGTCGTGGCAACCTGGTTTCCGCAATCGGAGCGTGCTTTCGCCACCGGCGTCTACACGGTCGGCGAATATATCGGGCTCGCCTTCCTCAGCCCGTTGCTGTTCTGGCTGCTGGCAAGTCATGGCTGGCGTTCGCTGTTCATCGTCTGCGGCGTGGTCGGCTTCGCCTTCGTATTGGTCTGGCTCGCCCGCTATCGCGAGCCCAGCGATCACAAAAGCGTCAACGCCGCCGAACTCGATCTGATCGCGGCGGGCGGCGGATTGGTCGGCGGTGCCGGCAAGGGCGGCAGGATCGACTGGAGCAAGGCGGGCAAGCTGCTGCGCTTCCGCCAGATGTGGGGCATCTGCATCGGCCAGTTCGCCGGCAATTCCACCCTGGTGTTCTTCCTCACCTGGTTCCCGACCTATCTCGCGACCGAACGGCACATGGCCTTCCTCAAGATCGGCTTCTACGCCGTGCTGCCGTTCATCGCGGCGTCGATCGGCGTGCTGTTCGGCGGCTGGTGGTCGGATACGATGCTGCGTCGCGGCTTCTCGGCCAATATCGCGCGCAAGGTGCCGATCATCACCGGCCTGCTGCTTGCCTCGACCATAATCGCGGCGAATTTCGTCGAATCGAACACCGCGGTGATCGCGATCCTGTCGCTCGCATTCTTCGCCCAAGGCATGGCCGCCTTGGGCTGGACATTGGTGTCCGACATCGCGCCGCGCGGGATGCTAGGGCTGACCGGCGGCATCTTCAATCTCGCCGCCAATCTCGCCGGAATCATCACCCCGCTGGTGATCGGCGCGATCGTCGCGGCGACGGGATCGTTCTTCTACGCCCTGGCCTTTGTCGGCGGTCTCGCGATCGTCGGTGCGCTCGCCTACATCTTCGTTCTTGGCGACGTGAAGCGGATCGAACTGTGATGCTGCTCGCGGCGGTGCTAGGGCTGGCGACACCCGTCGCGCCCGTTGCGCCCTGCTCGAACGGCACCGCCTTGGCCTATGTCTGCGGCACGGCGCATCCCGAGGACGTCGTCGCCATTCCCGGCACGCGCTGGATGGTCGCCAGCGGCTTCGCGCCCGGTGCCGGCCTGAAACTGGTCGATACGACGAGCCGGCAGGCGACGCTCTGGTACGATGGCAGCGCGGCGCAGATCGACCCCGACCGCGCCGCGTATCCGGCCTGCCCCGGTCCGGTGGATGCGACCCTGTTCAACGTGCGTGGCCTCAGCCTGCGCAAGACCGGCGACGGGCGTTACACGCTCCACGTCGTCAATCACGGCGGGCGCGAATCGATCGAGATCTTCGACGTGACGCTCGGCGGCGAGCGGCCGACCTTGCGCTGGCGCGGGTGCCGCCTGATGCCGCCCGGACAGGTCGGCAACGCCGTCGCCACCTTCGCCGACGGCACGATCCTCGTTACCGTCCTGACGCGGCCCGGCATGACGATCGCCGATTTCGTGCTCGGCAAGCGCACCGGCGCGGTGTGGCAATGGGCACCCGGTGCGACCGCCTTTACCGAAATTCCCGGCACGCAGTTGCCCGGCAATAACGGGCTGGAGACCGATCCCGACGACCGCCATTTCTATGTTGTCGCGTTCGGCTGGCATGCCGTCTTGGTCTATGACCGCCGGCATCCGAAAAGGCCCGTGCGCACGATCGAGATGCCCGGCTTCATGCCGGACAATGTGCATTGGACGGATGGTCGCCTGGTCGCCGCCGGGATGCGGCTGGACGAACCGGCCTGTGGCGGCCTGCGCAAGGTCGTGGATGGCGAGGCCGACAAGATGCTGTGCCACCGCGGCTATGTCGTCGCGGCGATCGATCCGGCGTCGGGCGTCGTATCCACGCTCGCCTATGGCGCGCCGGAGGACGCTTTCAACGGCGTGTCGGCGGCGGCGATCGTCGGCGACACCCTTTGGCTGGGATCGTATCAGGCCGATCGCCTCGCCTATCGCCCCCTGCCCGGCCGCTAGAGTCTGACGATTTCGGTTTGAAACGCACCTTCCCAAGATCGTCATTCCCGCGAAGGCGGGAATCCATACTGGCTGAACTGAGTGGGTTTCTTGACGTGCAGTGATCATGGATTCCCGCCTTCGCGGGAATGACGGACGATTATCTCGACCGGATATTATCGCGCTCTAGCACGCGATCACACCGGGCGGCAGGACGCCAATACGACCCCGACGACCTGTTCGCGGCGCTTCTCGACCGCCTCGGGCGACACCATGTCGCGGCGGAATATCTCGGAAAAGGTATAACGGTTCGACACGTTGTAGAAGCACAGGGCGCTGATCGTCATATGCAGTTCGATCGGGTCGAGATCGTCGCGGAACACGCCCTCGTCGCGGCCCTTGGCGATGATCTCCCCGAGTACCCGGATCACGCTCTCGTTGCGCCGCTTGATCCCCGCGACATGCTTGATGAACTCGCCGTGATGCATGTTCTCGTTCATCACCAGCCGGACGAATTCGGGATGCTCGTGGTGATAGTCGAAGGTCAGCCGGATATTGGCCCGTAGCGCCTCTTCCGCACCCATCGTCTCGATCGGCATCGCCGTCTCGGTTTCGCGGATGCGGGTATAGGCTTCCTCCAGCACGGCGCGATACAGCCCCTCCTTGCTCGCGAAATGATAATAGATCATCCGCTTGCTGGTGTTGGTGCGCTCGGCGATCTCGTCGATTCGCGCGCCGCTCAGGCCCTTGTCGGAGAATTCCTGGCGGGCGACCTCGAGGATGTTGGCCTTGGTCGCCTCCGAATCCGCGGCCCTCGTGCCGCGCGGCTCTGCTGTGGTCGCGATGGTCAATGGTCCCTACCCGATCTGCCGTCACACCGCGTAAGGCGAAGCCCGCCCGCGATCAACCTGCGGCCGTCAATCGCGCGGGCCGGCGGGACGCGGCGGCACCGGCGTACGGGCGATCGGATGCGCCTCCAGCCAGTCGAGGCGAGCGGAATCCATTCGGCGCACGGCGATGGTGTCGCCGAACACCATCTCGCGCGGGCTCCGTTTCGTCCAGGCGGGCCAATCCGCACCGGGCCGGCCATCCCGCGCGAATGCGATCAGGTGATCCGTCATCGTATCGGACAGCGTGCGATCATAGGGCGTCCAGTCTCGCGTCCGGCGCAGGCGGTTGTAAACGTCGAGCGTGCCCAGCCAGTAGGGGATGTCGCCGGTATGATAGGCCCCCACCGTCGCCGGATCCTGATCCGCGAAGGTCACGCCCGGGGTGTAGGGATGCTTGCGCGAGAATTCGTCGAGAAAAGCGGGCTGGCCGATCGCCGCCTGATCGCGCGCGCATTTCCGCGAGGCCAGCGCGAAGCCGCCGAGATGCGCGACGGTGCGCGCCATCGTTTTGGCCTCGACATCGGTCGCGGCGGGAAAGCGCTTCAGGAAGGCATCGGCATCCGCCCCGAACGCGCTCCGCGCGGTCGCGCGATACTCGGCGAGCGTCGCGACATGGCCGAACGGGCTCATCAGGATATCGATATCGTCGGTGTTCGAACTGGCGATGATCGGAACGCGGTTGATCCGCCCCGCGGCCAGCAGGCTGGCCTTCTGCTCCGGCAGCACCAGCCCGTCGACGATCGGCCCGCCGATGCGGATCCCGGCGACGTTCGCACCCAATTGGCTCTCGCTCTGGAGCGCGAGGATCCGGTCGGCGGGCATGGCGCGCATCGCCGCGAGCGACTCCGCCTTGAGCCGTTGCTGCACCGCCAGGCCAACCGCTTCGGCCTCGGCGAGCGTCGGCATCGTATCGCGGTAATTGCACCAGCTCGTCATCGCGGCGCTACGGAACAGATCCTTCGCCTCGGGCGAGAAGATCATCGCCGCGACCGACAGCGCGCCCGCCGATTGCCCGACGATCGTCACCTGATCGGGATCGCCCCCGAACGCCGCGATGTTCGCCCGCACCCAGCGCAATGCCGCGATCTGGTCCATCAGTGCATAATTGCCCGAATGGCCGCCCTGCTCGCGGCTGAGTTCTGGATGTGCCAGAAAACCGAATGCCCCCACGCGGTAATTGAAGTTGACGAACACCGCGCCGCGTCGCGCCACGTCCGCACCGCCGTAATTGGGCATGCCCGACGATCCGATCGTGAAGCCGCCGCCATAGATGAACACGATCACCGGCACCTTCTTGGCGGCGGGTCGGGCGGCGGGTGCCCAGACGTTCATGTAGAGGCAGTCCTCGGACGTCGCCTCCTCGCCGAAATAATGATTGATGCCGTGCGGCCGCAGCACTTGGATGCATTCCGGCCCGGTGCGGTCGGCATTGCGCACGCCGTCCCAGACGATCGGGCGCGGTGCCGCCCAGCGCAGATCGCCGACCGGCGGCGCGGCATAGGGGATGCCGAGATATGCGCGGACGCCGTCCGCGATCTGCGTGCCGGCGATGGCCCCCGCTTGCGTCCGCACCGGGTCCGACGCGATCGGCTGCATCGCCTGTGTGCGGATCGGGTCGGCCGGTGTCTCGTCCGCCATCGCGCCGACGGCGCAAGCGGCGAGGAGGGTCGATGCCATCAGCATGCGGAAGCGCGTCTTCATCCATCCTCCTCGCCGGGCGCAACGAACCTCTTGCCGATTTCAGCCCCGGAGCGCACAACGTGTACGAAATGGTTCGTGATCGTCAAGGAGCGAACCTGGACTAGGGGACGAGCGAGCATGGACGGGCTGGCGACGCGGCGCGCATTTTTCGGAACGATGGCCGTGGCGGCACTTCCGGCGATCCTGCCGGCCGAGGCGCTCGCCGCGCCGCTGCCGCCCGACGACGCGACGCCCAAGGTGGAATTCGCCTTCGCCGCACGCGTCCTGCTGGAGCCGACCCGCGAGATCGGCCGCACCCCATACGGCATCCGTCGCCGCATCCCGATCATCGGCGGAACGTTCGAAGGGCCCCGCATTCGCGGCCGCGTGCTGCCGGGCGGGGCCGACTGGCAGCTTCAACGCGCCGACGATTATACGCTGATCGAGGCCGACTACATGATCCAGGCCGAGGACGGCACGCAGATCCATGTGCGCAATCGCGGCCTCACCAACACCCGCGTCGCCGGTGCCAAGGCCCGTTATCTGCGCACCGTCCCCGAATTCGAGGCGCCGACCGGGCCGCACGATTGGCTCAACCAGTCGATCTTCGTCGGCAGCCTGCAAGGCGTGCCCGCCGGGGGGCCGCCCTCGGTCATCGTCAACGTCTTCCGTCTCGCCTGAGGAACCGTCCGTTGCGCACCTCCATCGCCACCGTCTCGGTCAGCGGCACGCTCGAACAGAAACTCACCGCGATCGCCGCCGCGGGCTATGATTCGGTCGAAATCTTCGAAACCGACCTCCTGTCCTGCGCCGCATCCCCTCGGCAAATCGCCGGTCAGCTCGATGATCTAGGCCTGACCTGCGCCCTCTACCAACCATTCCGTGATTTCGAGGGTATGCCTGGCGACCTGCGGCAGCGTGCCTTCGACCGGGCCGAGCGCAAGTTCGACGTCATGGGCGAACTCGGCACCGACCGGATCCTGTTCTGCTCGAACTGCTCGCCCCAGTCGCTCGGCGAGCAGGAGCGCATCGTCGACGATTTCCGCGCTCTGGGCGAACGCGCCGCGGCGCGCGGCGTCCTGGTCGGCTATGAGGCTTTGGCCTGGGGGCGGCACGTCTACGATCACCGCCAGGTGTGGGAAATCGTCAAGGCAGTCGATCATCCGTCGATCGGCATCCTGCTCGACAGCTTCCACTCGCTCTCGCGCGACATCCCGAACGAAACCCTGGCGGAGATCGACCCGAACAAGATCGTCTTCGTCCAGTTGGCAGACGCTCCGCTGCTGTCGATGGACCTGCTGTTCTGGAGCCGCCATTTCCGCTGCATGCCGGGCCAGGGCGACCTTCCCGTTGCCGGCTTTGTCGCCGAACTGCTCAAGCTCGGCTATGACGGTCCATTGTCGCTCGAGATCTTCAACGACCGGTTTCGCGCGGGATCGACCGCCTTGGTCGCGCAGGACGGGTTGCGCTCGCTTGTCGCCGTCCACGATCAGGCCGAACGGCTGATCGGCAGACGCTCGCCGCTGCCACCCCCTGCCCAGATCGGCGGCGTGGAATTCATCGAGTTCGCGGCCTCGGACGAGGAAGCAAGACGGCTGGAGCCGCTCTTCACTGGGCTCGGCTTCGCCAAGATCGGGCAGCATCGCTCGAAACAGGTCGATCGCTGGCGTCAGGGGACGATCAACCTCGTCGTCAACCGCGAGCAACGCGGCTTCGCGCATTCCTACGAGGTCGTGCACGGTGCCTCGATCTGCGCGCTCGGCCTGACCGTGCAGAACCCCGATGCGACACTGCGCCGCGCGCGTGCGCTCGGCATTCAGCGCTACGACGAGGGCACACCGCGCAAAAGTGCCGGCATGCCGGCGCTGCGCGGGGTCGGCGGCAGCCTGATCTATTTGCTGCGCGAAGGCGCCACCGACCGGATCTGGACCGATGAGTTCCGTCCATTGCCGAGCAACGACGACGATGCCGGCCTGGACAAGATCGACCATGTTGCCGCCTCGGTCGACATCGACGAATTCCTGTCGTGGCAATTGTACTGGACGGCCCTGTTCGACGTGGCGAAACAGGTCGAACTCGAAATCCCCGATCCCGCCGGCCTTGTGCAGAGCCGGGCGATCGAAGGATCGGATGGCGCGTTCCGCATGACGATGAATGCATCGGGCGGGCGCGGCACGCTGTCGTCACGCTTCATCGGCAACGTGTTCGGTGCCGGTTTTCAGCACATCGCCTTCACCACCACCGATATCTTCGCCACCGCTCGCAAGCTGGCGGAAAAGGATGTCGCGATGCTGGCGATTCCGGGCAATTACTACGAGGATCTGATCGCGCGCTTCGGCCTGGACCCGGATCTGGTCGCCGAGATGGCGGCGCACAATATCCTGTTCGACCGCGACGATGCCGGACACGAATATTGGCAGATCTACACCCGCGCGTTCGACAAACGCTTCTTCTTCGAGATCATCGAACGGCGCGGTGCCTATGCCGGCTATGGTGCCGCCAACGCCCCGATCCGCCTCGGTGCGCAGAGCCGGTACCGCGCGGAGCCCGATCCCAGGTAGCGCGTGGCGTCATCGACGCACGCGCTCAAAGCATCTTCAGCGTGACGCCGTTGGTCCAGCCGAAACCGGTCGCCACGACATATTCGCCGCCGCCGCCTGCAACGCCGGCCTCGACATCGTATTTTTCGAACAAGTGTCCGGTGTCGCGATACTGGCCCTCGACCATCGCCAGCCACCGCGTGGTGATCGCCGAGGCCAGTGCATCGAGCCCGTAGCGGGCCAGGCCCGAGACGGCGATCCACTGCAACGGTGCCCAGCCGTTGGGTGCATCCCATTGCTGGCCGGTGGTGACGTTGGTGGTGCTGAGGCCACCGGGCGCGAGCAGGGTTGCCAACGCATCGGCCGTGCGCCCGGCACGCGCGGCGTCGGCGACGCCGGCGAACAGCGGGAACGCCATCGCCGCGCTCTTATGATCGCATGGCCGCCCGAGATCGAGATCGTGATCGGTATAATATCCGCCTGCATCGTGCCACAGATGCGTTTCGATCGCCCTGCGCCGCGCCGTCGCGCGCGCCGTAAACGACGCCGCCACATCCAGCGCACCAGCCGCCGCGTGACCTTCGGCGATGGCGCTTTCCAAACCGTGCATCAGGCTGTTGAGATCGACCGGCACGATGCGGGTCGTGCGGATTGTGGCGAGCGTCCGCCCGTCGCCGAGCCAGCGCGAACTGAAATCCCAGCCGCTTTCCGCCGCCGCGCGCAGATCGCGCCACACCTCGCCCGCCGGGCGATCCGCTGCTTCGCGCGCGAGATCGACGTCCTCGACCCAGGATTCGTCGCGCGGCAGGGCGCAATCGTCCCAATAGCGATTCAGCAACGCGCCATCGCCCAGCCTGACGACGCGAGCATGCTCCTCGCCCGGCGCGATCGAATCCTCCCCCGCCATCCAGTATCGATGTTCGGCGACCATCCAGCCGAGCCGCCGCTGCCGGCCCGCGTCGCTGTCATCCTGCGACAGGCCGGCCATCAGATAGAAGAACGGCGGATGCGACCGGCTGAGATAATAGCTGCGCGTGCCATTGGGGATATGGCCGTAGCGGTCGATCAGGCTGCCGAAATCAGCGATCATGTCCTCGACCAAATCCTGCCGTCCCGACCGTGCGAGACCCAGCATCGTGAAATAGCTGTCCCAATAATAGAGTTCGCGGAACCGCCCGCCGGGCACGACATAGCGGCGCGGCAGGGTCAACGCCGACGACCCGGCGGGGACGGCCATCGTCTCACGCGTGAGATCGTCCCACAGGGCATGGATATGCCCGGCCAAGGGCAAGCCATCCGGTCGCGGCGTGTCGCAATGCGACGGCAGGTCGAAATTGCGTGCGACGAACCCGCGCAACGCCTCGTCGTCGAGACCGGTGTCGGCGTTCCAATCGGCCATGATCGCCGCGACCGCGCGCAGCGGCACGGCATCCGCGAAGGTCTTGGAATCGGCGAACAGCCGCCGCTCCTGCACCGCGACGAACAGACTGCCAAACAATTCGGACGGGATCGGCAATCTCACGCCTCTAAGCCCTTGCCGAGCGTCCTGCGGATCCAGCCCAGCGCGATGGCGATCAATGCCAGCGGCAGCAGCGCGAAGTAGAAGGCAATCTGCCCCGAGACATGCTGAAACAGCAGCCCGGTCAGGAACGACCCGATCGTTCCGCCGAGCGCGGAGAACACCACGATCATCCCGATCATCGCGGCATGGCGATGCCGGGGCAGCGCACTTAATACGATCGAACAGAGAGTGGGATAGATCGGTGCCAGGAACACGCCGAGCAACGGGAACAGGAACGCCGCGACCGGCGCAGTGCTCCAGGTCACGTCGGGCCGCGCGACCAGACTGCGAGTCGCGGGCAGCGTCGCGACGATCAGCAGCGCCACGCAGGCGAGACAGCCGAGCAGCACCGGCAACCAGTCGAACCGGCGCAACACCAGCCCGGACACCAGCCGCCCGAACGCCAGCGCACCGACGAAGATGCTCGACATCTGCACGCTCATCGCCGGCGGAAGATGCAGCACCTCGTTGTTGAAGGTCGGCAGCCACGTGCCGACGCTCTGTTCGAGCAGCACGTAGCAGAAGATACCCGCGAGGAACGCGACCGTCGCGGGCAACGCGGCGAGCGACAGCATCTCGCGCCACCCGCTCGGCTGATCGGTCTCGCCCACGATCGCGGCGGTCTCGTCCAGCGGCGTCGTCCGCCACAACAGGCTGGCGAACGCACATAAAGCGGCTAGCACCCAATAGACGCGCAACCAATCGCTGCCCGTCGCATCCGATCCGACGAACCAGCCGAACAACCAGACGCCGGCGAGCAGGCCGACCATGAACACGCCTTCGATGATGCCGGTGATGCTGGCATGGTCGGCCGGATCACGCGCGAGCAGGCCGATCGCGGCATAGGTGGAGACCTTGGCGATGCCGAAGCACAGCCCGGTCGCGACGAACAGCAATTGCATCGCCACGAACGCATGCGCGAACGATGCACCGAGACAGGCGAGCGCGATCGCCGCCATCACACCAATCAGCGCGCGGCGATACCCGAACGCCGGGATGCGCGTGGCGAGGAAGAAGGATGCGACGACGACCGACAGATCTTTGCATGCCTCCAGCGTCGATCCGCCCGGCTTGCTCGCATCGAAATGGCGGATCGACTGCAGGATCACCACACCGACGCTGTTCATCAGGATGCCGAGCAGCGCATAGGTCAGCCCGAGCGCGATCAGAACGCGCCACCGGGCCGCCCCCGTCACGCCGGGGGTTCCGATCTCATCGGCCATCACACAATCCCCTTCCCCTCCGCGAGATCCTGTCGCCCCGTACGGCATCGGCTATGCGGTAATGAAATGCTTTTCAACCCGACTTCGCCGGGCGGGCGCGACACCCGCATGTCAGGCCCGTTTCACGGGCGCGCGAAAGAAACTTGGCGGGAACGGTGCGCCCTTCGCTCCCTTGGGATCGCGCAGCTCGTTGCGTTCGCCGGCGTCCGCGCTGAGCGGGATCTGCATTCCATCGCTCTTTTCGAGCAAGGCGAACAGCTTGCGGCTCATGCGATCGGCCAGTTCCTCATGCCCCGGCCGCGCCAGCAGGTTGTCCGCCTCGTGCGGATCGGCCTGCAGATCATAGAGTTCGTCGATATCCCAGATGCCGTGGAAATGGACGTATTTGAAGCGATCCTCGCGCAACGCGTGCACCGTCGGCGTCTGCGGGAAATTGCGCTCCCAATAATATTCGTAGAGCAATTCGCCGCGCCACGGTACCGATCGGCCCTGCGCCAGCGGCAGGGCATTGGCACCCGCCATCGTATCGGGCGCCTGCAGTCCGGCCACCGCCAGCATCGTCGGCCCGACATCGATATTGGCGACGACCTGATCGACCACGCCCGGTCCGAATAGCGCAGGGCAGCGCGCGATCATCGGCACGCGCATCGATTCTTCATAGGCGGTGCGCTTGTCGATCAGACCGTGCTCGCCGAACTGGAAGCCGTTGTCGCCCATGTAGAGGATCAGCGTATCGTCGAGTTCACCGCGCCGCTCGAGCAGCGCCATGATCTTCGCCAGCCCTTCGTCTACCGCGAGCAGCGTCTCCATGTAGCGCTTGTAATAGTCGCCGATGTCGAGCGTACCGTGATACGGGTAATCGACGCCGTGCCAGCTGTTGCGCTGGTTTTCGACCCACATCGGTCGCCCCGCCGCCCCGGGTTTCATCGTCGCGGGATAGCGGAATGTCTCCTTGGCGTAGCGCCCCTCGTGGCGCGGCGCGGGAATGAATTCGGAATGCACCGCCTTGTGCGCCAGATGCATCATCCAAGGCCGCTTGCGATCGCGCTTGCCGATCCAGTCGAGCGCGTAATCGGTCAGTTCGTCGGTGATGTAACCGCGTTGCGGCACGGACCGGCCATCGACGTTCAGCCCGTCCGCACTCGGCCAGTACGTTCCTTGCCCCTTGAAGCTGACCCAGTGATCGAAGCCCGGCTGCGGCGCGTCGGTTTCGGCGCCCATATGCCATTTGCCGATGAACGCGGTCTCGTATCCCGCGGCCTGAAGATGTTCGGGATAATAGATCAGGCCCGGCGGGATCGGATGGTTGTTATCGACCACCTTGTGCTGATGCGCATACAGACCGGTGAAGATCGACGCGCGCGACGGCGAGCATAAAGCGGTGGTGACGAAGGCGTTGCGGAAATGCACGCCCTCCCGCGCCAGCCGGTCCAGCGTCGGCGTGTCGCCGAAATCCTGCGCCTTCATGAACCCCATTGCGTCGTAACGGTGATCATCGGTCAGCACGACCAGGATGTTGCGCGGCCGCGCATTCGGCAGACGCTTCAGGATGCGCGTGGTGGGCGCAGGCACGGCCGCCCCCGCCGCCCAGCTATACAGTCCGAATGCCCCGCCGCTGCCCGCGAGCAAGACGCCGCGCCGCGAGGGATCATCGGTCATTCGCTGCGCCCGATATGCGCATAGGGATCGGTCTGCCCCGCAAGCCAGGGATCCTTGGTCGTGGCGCGCATCGTCTGCAGCCGCTGACGCAGATCGGCCAGGACGCCGGCATAGGCCGGATCGGCGGCGACGTTGACCAGTTCGTCCGGATCGCGCGCCAAATCGTAGAGTTCCTCCGCCGGGCGCTTGAGATACGCGGCCTGAGTGCGCTTGCCGAGGCGGATCGCCGGATCGGCGGCGATCGCCTTCCAGCTCGGCGATCCCGCAACGTCTCCGGCGATCGGATAATCGAGCGGGTGCGCTAGATTGGCGATGTAGCTGTGGTCGTGCGTGCGCACGCTGCGCATCGGATAATATTGATTGATCTCGTGGAAATCGTGGCTTGCGAATACCGTGTCGCGGCCAGCCGCATCGGGCTGCCCGAGCAGCGGCAGGAGTGACGTTCCCGACAGCTTATATCGCGCGGGCGGCGCGACGCCGGCAAAATCCAGCACCGTCGGCGCGATATCGACCCAGCTGACCATCGCGCGGTTGACGCTGCCCGCATGGCCCGGCGCGCGAACGATCAGCGGCAGATGCAGGCCGGGATCGTAGAGGTTGGTCTTGGCGCCGGGGAAGGGCCGGCCATTGTCGCTGCAGAAGATCACCAGCGTATCGTCTGCCCGGCCGGTGGCGGCGAGATCGTCGAGGATCATGCCGATGCCGGTATCGAGCCGGCTGAGCGATTCGTAATATTCGGCCAGATCCTGCCGCACCGCCGGGATATCGGGCAGATGAGACGGGATCGGCACCTTGGCTGGGTTGTAGATCGCTGGCTTGACGCCAGGCCAGATGCGATCGTTGCCGTAATCGACCGCCGCGCGATGCGGATCGCTGTACGCGACGGTGACGAAGAAGGGCCGGTCGTCGGACGCGCGGATGAAGCTGGACGCTGCGATCGCCAGTTCGCGCACGTCGCGTATTCCGGAGCGCTCCGGCACCAATTCGGTCTCGTAGGGAAACGCGCTGTCCGGCCCAACATGCTTCTTGCCGACCAGGGCGGTGGCATAGCCCGCACGGCGCAGCATCGCCGGCAGCGTCTCGATCCCGTCGAGCAGCGACTGATGGTGCACGTCGTGCTGCAGGCCGTACATGCCGTTCTGATGGGTATACAGGCCGGTGTTGATCACCGCCCGGCTCGGGCTGCACGAGGACACGGCCGCGAACCCGTTCGTGAAGCGCGTGGCCCCGCGAGCGAATGTGTCGATACGCGGCGTACGGATTGAAACGCCGTAACTGCCGAGATCGAGCCCCTGATCGTCCGAGATGAGCAGCAGGACGTTGCGACGTGGCTTCGGTGCCGCCACCGCCGCAGCAACCTTTCCATCGACCATTGCCGCTGCGCCGATCAGGGACGCACCAAGCAGTACGGAACGCCGGTCCATCGGATCACTCCATCAGCTATGCGGAAAGAACCGGCCCGGACGTACGAACGCCCGGACCGGCAGTTGGAGGAACCTCAGAACTTCGCCGAAGCGGAGAAGCGGAACGACCGCCCCAGGATCGGCCGCGCAAGAATCGCACCGGTGCCCTGCCCGCCGATGATGCGCGGATTGCCTTCGGTCAGCCCCAGCGTATCGGTAAGATTGTTGCCCGTCACCGCCAGACGCAGGCGATCCGAGATATCGACCGAGACACCGGCATCGAGCTGGTAGAAGTTCGGCAGAACCTGAAGGTTTTCCGGATCCGAGAAGCGATCGCCGGTATATTGCAGCGTAGCGAACAACGACGGCTTGAAGCCCCCGACATTCACATCCAGCGCCGGTGTCACGCGCCACGTCCAGCGTGGCTGGCGCTGCACGCGGTTTCCGGTGTTGTTGATCGTACCGTTTCCGGTGAAGAACCCCTTGTACTTCGCGTCGAGATACGTGCCGGCGGCGGTCAGGCTGAACCCGCCGAACGGCCGTAACACGCCTTCCATCTCGACGCCGGTCGCCTTCGCGCCGCCGACGGCGGTCACCGGAGTTGGCGTCGGGTTGGTCGGCGTCGTGATCAGGTTGACCGTGGCGAGCCCGTCGAACTTGTTGTGGAATACGGTGGCGTACAGGTTGAGCATGCCGGTCGAGACCTTCAGGCCACCTTCATAGGTATCGATCTGCGCCACGTTGGTCAGCCCTTCGCGCAGGTTGTCGAACTGCGGGAAGCTGTTGCCCCGGCTATAGCGCGCGAACGCGCCGATCTGCCGCGTGAAATCGTAGTTAACGCCGGCCGTCCAGGACCATTCGCTCTTCTTATAGTTCACCTGCCGTGGCGAACCGAACACCGATACCGCATTGTCGTAAAGCGTCAGCGCGTTGCCATCCAGATTGACCGTATTGCTGGCCGGCGTGCGGATCGTGCCGTCCACCACATGCTGCTGCCAGCGCACGCCGCCGTCGATGCGCAGTTCGGGCGTGATCTGCAATTCGTCCACGCCGTAGGCGGCATAATCCGAACCCTCGTAATAGGCGTTGACGATGAAGCCCGGGCCGCTGGTGAAGCCGTTCTGCGTGGCGATGCGCCCGCCGTTCAGCGTCAGGTTGAGCAAGCGGGCATGCGGCTCGGCGGTCAGCAGCACTTGGTTGCCCAGCGCCCAAGTGTCACGCGTCGTATAATTGGCGTAATAGAAGCCGCCGGTCAGCTTGTTCGACCCCGCCGACCATTCCAACGCGGTATCGGCGACATATGAGGTGAGCTTCTTGTCGACCGTCCAGATACCGGCGCGCAACACCTGGGTCGCCGCGCCGGTCGCGACCGCGCCGCCGCCATTGGCATAGGTCAGCGACGTGACGGTCGATCCGGTGCCGCCGAGGTTGACCGCCATCTGCGCCGCCGAGATCGGCGCATCCGCCGGCACGAGGCCGGTGGTGTCGGCACGGCCGCCGAGATAGCTCATCCGCTCGCGGAAGCGCAGGCCGTCGGCCACCTCGTAATCGAACGACAGGCCGGTATTGATCACCTTGGCACCGCGCCCGTCGGCAAGGTCGACGCGCTGCCCGGCGACGTTGGTGGTGATGCGGGTCTCGCGCCCGGCCAGCGCGCCGGTGCCGGCATCGAAGCCCGGATAGGCGCTGATCTTGCCGTTGGCGCCGACGTTTATCGGTATCGGCAACAGCCACTGCCCGCGATCGTTCAGATAGCGCGCATAGACCTCGACCGAGCCGCGATTGCCGAAATCGTGGTGGATGTTGGCGGTGATCTGGCCGCCCTTTTCGGCGCGGAACTGCGGATCGCGCAGACCGTTGCCCTGCGCGTAATAGCCGCCGACCATGAAGCCGGTATCCTTGCCCAGCGGGCCGGAGATCCAGGCGTCGCCGCGGATCTCGTCGTAATCGGTGTAGGACACCTTCGCCAGGCCGTGGAAGTCCTGCCCGCCAGTGCGCTGCACGACGTTGACCGTGAGACCGGGCTGGCCGTTCGAGAACAGCGAGCCGGTGCCGCCGCGTACCGCTTCGACCCGCTGCACGGTCTCGTCGAGCCGGATCAGCTGCGAGTTTTCGAGAAAGGAGAGCGTGGGCGGCGGGAAGACCGGCACGCCGCCGACCTGGAAGGTCACGAACTGCGCATCGCCACCCGACGGATAGCCGCGCACGAAGATGTTGGCGCCGTTCTGTCCGCCCGAGCTTTCCGCGCTGACCCCGGGGACGGTACGCAGCAGATCAGCCGTGCTGTTCGGCGCGGCGCGCGCGATCGCCTCGTTGCTGATCGTGGTTACCGCGAAGGCCGCATCCTGACGTCGCGTGCCGCCGCCTGCGGTACCGACTACGACGATGTCCTGCTCGGCGTCGGGCACGGTCTGATCGGCAATTGCGGCATTGGGGGTAGCGGCGGGATCGGGAGCCGTCTGGGCCTGTGCGCTCGCCGCGATCAGTGCCAACGGTGCAACGCCGACCATCAGCCCGACCGACGTCATGGTATGACGAAACATTTCATTCCTCCCCTTCAAACGACGACATGCTTGTCTGTCCGATGGGTCCAATATGAAAAAATGAAATGCATTTCAAGACATGTTGTCATTGTGCGCTCCGACCATGGGTTGCTACGACCACGGATGCCGCTTACCACCGACGGGATGAGCGACGACGACGTACCGCAGGACCGCTCGACGCGCCGGAACGCTGCCACGGCCCTCACCATGCACGACATCGCCCGGCTGGCGAAGGTGTCCACACCCACCGTATCGCGCGTTCTGAACGGCAGCCCGTTGGTAGCGGCCAAGACCCGCGATCGCGTACTGGAAGTGGCTGGCGCGCACGGCTATGCGGTCAATCGCAATGCGCAGAAGCTACGCCACCGCCGGACGAACACGATCGCGGTAATGCTCGATTTCGGATCGCATCGCCACGGCGCGATCGGCGATCCCTTCATCTTCGAATTGCTCGCCGGCGTGTCGGAAGCGCTGTCGATCCGCAATCAGGATCTGCTGCTATCGCCGCCGGGCCTGGAATCGGCGCGCGACTTCCGCGATTTCTTCCGTGCGCGGGGTGCGGACGGGTTCATCGTGCTCGGCCAGGGCACGCGCGACGCGATGCTACGCAAGCTGGCACGGGAAAACCTGCCGCTCGTGTTGTGGGGCGCGGTCGCGGCGGACGCCCCTTATTGCGCGGTGGGCAGCGACAATCGTTCGGGCGGCACGCTGGCCGGCAATCATTTCCTGGCCCACGGGCGCAAACGATGGCTGTTCATCGGCGACATCCGGCACGAGGAATTGCGGCTACGCTATGAGGGCTTGCAGCATGCCGCGATCGGCCGTGACGACGTCACGATCGAATTGTTGCCGATCGCGTCCATGGCGTTCACCGCGACGGCCGAGGCGGTGGCGGCGTATCTCGAAAAATCGGGTGCCGCCCATCCGGACGCGGTGTTCGCCTTTTCGGATACCGCCGCGATGGCCGCGATTGGATCCTTTCGCGCGATCGGCTTGCTGGCCCCGAGGGATTTTTCCCTGGTCGGCTACAACAATATCCCGCCGGCCGCGCATTTCCATCCGGCGATTACGACGATCGATCAGAAGACCGATCTCGCGGGCGCCCTGTTGGTCGAGAAACTCATGCAGAAGATCGATGGCGGTCGCCCGCTCTCCGTGATGCTGCCGACCGGTATCGTGCTGCGCGAAACCTGATCGCACGTCAGCGTGCAGGGATCGCCCGGCTGCGCGCCTCCGAACGGGGCTCTCTTATCGCGGCGCCATCATCGTCATGATCTCGGCTTCGCTCACCACCTCGGCATATTTCGCCTGCAGGTCGAACAGGTTCGCCTCGTGTGGCGCGGGATCGCGGTCGCCACAGGCCTCGCGAACGACGAACGGGACGAAACCGTGCTGGAGCGCATCGAGCGCGCTGGCGCGCACGCAGCCCGAGGTAGAGAAGCCGGTTAGGATCACCGTGTCGATCCGCGCCGCCGCCAGCGTCGAGCCCAGCGACGTGCCGAAGAACGCGGAGGCATATTGTTTGGATACGATCGTCTCGCCCGCCCGGGGCTGGAGCGAGGGTGGAAAGTCGCCTCCCGGGCTGCCGCGGTCGAACGCCTTCAACGCCGGTATCTTGCGATAGAACAGCCCGCCATCCGCGCCGCCCGGCTGATAGACGACATTGGTGAAGATGACCGGCACGCCCGCAGCGCGTGCCGCCGCGACCAGCCGCACGTTCGACGCCAGCGCCGTCTCGAACCGCGCGTCGTATAGCGGCGATCCTAGCGTCAGATAGGCCATCACCACGTCGATCACCAACAATGCGGGGTGATCGCCGAACGGCAGGCGCCCGTCGAACACCCCGGCATAATTGCTGGCCGCCATCAGATCGCGCCCTCCGCCTTCAGCCCGGCAAGGTCCTCCGCCGACAGGCCGAGCGCACCGTAGACCTCCGCGTTATGCTCGCCGACGCTCTGTGGCGCGATGCTGCGGATCGATCCCGGCGTATCGGACATCTTGGGAAAGCTGTTCTGCATCTTCACCTCGCCCCAGCGCGGATGATCGAGCGTCACGATCGCATCGCGCGCGGCGAAATGCGGATCCTCCAGCATTTCCGGTGCGCGGTAGATCGTGCCGGAGGGCACGCTGTGCTCGATCATCAGCCGTTCGACCTCGGCCGTGGTCATCGTCTTCGTCCACGCCTCGACGATGGCGTCCAGTTCGACCTGATTCCTACCCCGCGCGACGTGATCGACATAGCGCGGATTGGTCGCCAGTTCGGGGTGCCCCATCGCGGCGCAGAGACGGGCGAACACCGCATCCTGATTCGCGCCGATCAGGAATTCGCCATCGGCGGTCTTGTAGACGTTGGACGGCGCGATCCCCGGCAGCGCCGATCCCGATCGTTCGCGGATATAGCCCGAAGCGACATATTCCGGGATGAGGCTTTCGGTCACCTGCAACACCGCCTCGTACAGCGCACTGTCGACTATCTGGCCCTTGCCGGTCCGCTCGCGGGCATGCAGCGCCGCGAGCGCGCCCATGCACCCATAGGTCGCGGCCAGCGTGTCGCCGATCGACAGACCCATCCGACTCGGCGCGCGATCGGCATCGCCGACGATGTAGCGCCATCCGCCCATCGCCTCGCCGATCCCGCCGAAACCGGCGCGAGACGCATACGGCCCGGTCTGGCCGTAACCGGACACGCGGACGATGATCAGACGGGGGTTGATCTCGTGCAGCACGTCCGGGCCGAGATTCCATTTCTCCAGCGTGCCGGGCTTGAAGTTCTCGATCAGGATGTCGGCCTCGGCCACCAGCTTGCGCACCAGCGCCTGCCCGGCCGGAATGCGCAGATTGGCGGAGACGGAGCGCTTGTTGCGCGCCACCACTTCCCACCACAATTTGTGTTCGCCCCGGCCCCAGGCGCGCATCGGATCGCCGGCACCCGGTGCCTCGACCTTGATGACGTCCGCACCCATGTCACCGAGCAATTGTCCGCAGAACGGCCCGGCAATCAGTTGCCCCAGTTCGATCACCCTGATGCCCTGCAATGCGCCTGTATTCTCGGTCATCATATTCACTCCGCCGCCAGCGCGGCATGCGCCCAGACGGGTTGACGGGGCGCGGGCAGCCCGGTTTCCTCCAGACACGATTTCCGCAACGTTTCGATCTCGCCGCCCCGGTCGAACAAGGGTAGCGCCCCCGTGCGCCGTGCCCGAATGTCGGTGCGCAACGCATCGGTCGCGGCATCGTCTCCGATGATCACGCCGTAGCGTTTCGCCCCCTCGATCGTGACGAGCCCTTGCTCGACTTCCTTCGCCACCAGCGCCGGATCGCGATCCAACGGATCGCCCCAGCCCCCGCCGCCCCAGGTGATGAAATGCAGCTGGTCGCCGGCTTCGACGGTCAGTTGCTCCAGCTTGTTCGCGACGATCGTCTGCGTGCCGTCGGCTTTTTGTAGGATCTTGCGCGCGCGCGCGCCGGGTTCGCCGCCATTCACGCCCCATGGCTTGATGAACCAGCGATCGTCGTGGATCGCGACGATCCCGGGTTCGAGGAAACGATAGGTCATGTGGATGCCGTTGCCACCGCGATGCAGCCCTGCCCCGCCCGAATCCGGCGCGGTTTCGTATCGTTCGATCACCAAGGGGAAATAGCGTTCGAGGAATTCGTTCGGCACGTTGGTGAAGCCCGGCCAGAGCGAATGCCCGTCCGGCCCGTCGCCCATCGGCCGACCGGGAATGCCGCCGAAGCCGATCTGGAACAGCTGGAAATATTGTCCGTTCCGGTCGGTGCCCGAATAAAAGAGGTGCGGCGACGAGGAGAAACCCGCCGCGCACAGGAATTCCGGCGTCCGCTGCCCGAGCAGCCCGCCGAGGATGTCGAAAATCCGGCCCAGCGCGTGCGTACGACCGGAGAGCGCCGCCGGGAATTCGGGCTTGAGCAACGAACCTTTGGGAATACACACGTCGAGCAGATCATAGAACCCGTCGTTGAACAGGATCTGCGGATCGAACACCATGATCATGTAGATGCCGAAGAACATCTTGAACATGTTCTCGTTGAGAAAGAAATTGATCGACGCCGGACTCTGCGGATCGGTGCCGTTGAAATCCAGTATGACGCGACCGTCCTCGCGCCACATCGTGCATTTGATCCTATAGGGGCCGAAGCCCATACCGTCGTCGCAGAGATAATCCTCAAAATCGACCTTCTCTTCGCCGATCGACGTTTCGATCAACTGCTTCATCGCGCGGTAATTGCGCGCGAGAAGTTCCTCGGTCGCCGAGATGTAGACATCGTCGCCAAAGCGTTCGCACATCTCGATCACCCGGCGCGAAGCGACCCGGCACGATGCGATCAGCGCGTTCAGGTCCGCCGCGCACCAGTCCGGCTTGCGAGTCTGGTGCATCACCAGCTTGATCAGATCCTCATTATACTCGCCCTTGCGCCAGATCTTTACCGGTGGGATGCGCACGCCCTCCTCGAAGATCGAATGCGCGTCGATCGGCATCGATCCGGCGACCTTGCCGCCGATATCGCTCTGGTGCCCGAACATCGCGGTATAGGCGACGATGCGTCCGTCCTTGAACACCGGCAGCAATACCAGCCAGTCGTTCGAATGGCTGATCGCCCCGCCGACCGAATAGGGATCGGACAGGAAGATCATGTCGCCGTCTTCCAGCGTACCGTCATAGCCGTCGAGAAAGCCGCCGATGAACGAGCCGAACTGGCCGACGATCATCCGCCCCTTGTGATCGGCGATCAGCGGGAAGGCGTCGCCCTGTTCGCGGATGCCGGGCGACATGGCGGTGCGCACGAGCGTGGCGTCCATCTCGACTCGGGCGTTACGCAGCGCATTCTCGATCACCTCCAGCGTGACGGGATCGATGGCGACGCGGGCGAAGGGCGTGGCGTTGGTTTCGATGATCGTTGCGGGCATGGATTGTTCCCTTCAGGCGCCAGAAATCAGTTGAGCGTGATGAGGATGTTGCCGACCGCATCGACGGTGCCGACGCAGCCGAGTTCGATCAGCGTGGTCGAATCCATCTCGATCACGATCGCCGGCCCCGGAATGACGTCACCCTGTTCGAGCAGGGCACGGTCGTAGATCACGGCGGCGTGCGTGCCGCCGTCCATCCACAATTCGTGATCGCGCAGCTTGGCCTGTGCGGGGTCGCCATCGCCCTGCGGCAAGGTCGCGGCGGGCAGATCGAGCGCGACGCCCAAAGCCACTGCGCGCAGATTCACCAGTTCGTGCGGGCTGGTCATGTTGAAGGTGAACAGCCGCTTATGTTCGGTATCGAAGCGGTCCATGATCCCGGCCAGGCCATCGCGGCGCAACGTCTCGGCATCGATCGCCAGCGGCACCTCGAACGCCTGGCCTTCGTAGCGCACGTCGATCTCGAACAGGCTGGTGATGTCGGCATCGGCGATCCCGTCGGCCTTCAATTCGTCGCGCGTCTGCGCCGCCATCTCGTCGAGGATCGCCATCACCTCGGCCTCGTCGGTATCGCCGAAGCGGCGCGAGAAGCTGCGGGCGGTTTCGGTGCGCATTCGCGTCGTGGCATCGCCAAGCGCACACAGCACGCCCGGGCTGACCGGCGAGACGGCAGGCCAGCTGCCCATCAGCCGCGCCACCGCATTGACGTGCAGCGGCCCGGCACCGCCGAAACCCATCAGCGCGAAATCGCGCGGATCGTAGCCCTGCTGGACCGAGATCATCCTGAGCGCGCCGAACATGTTCTCGTTGACGATGTCGATGATTCCGCGCGCGGCTTCCATCAGGCCGATGCCCAGGGCGTCCGCGATCGTCTGTACCGCAGCCTTCGCCCCGTCCCGGTCGAGCTTGAACGTGCCGCCGAGCAGCGATTCGGGCAGGTAGCCCAGCACGACGTTCGCATCGGTCACGGTTGGCTGCACGCCCCCCTTGCCGTACGCCACCGGCCCCGGCACCGCGCCGGCGCTTTGCGGGCCGACCCTGAGCGCCTTGGTCAAATCCGGCACGTAGGCGATCGATCCGCCCCCGGCCCCGACCGTCTTCACATCCAGCGAGGATGCGCGCACCGACAGATGCCCCACCTCGGTGGTGCGCGCACGGCGCGGCTCGAGATTCTCGATCAGCGCGACGTCGGTCGATGTGCCGCCGACGTCCAACGTCAAGATGTTCTTGAGGCCGCTATTCTTGCCGACCCAGAGCGCGCCAGTCACGCCGCCTGCAGGCCCCGACATCAGCAGCGACACCGGATGCCCTTCGGCCTTTTCCGAGGACATCAGCCCGCCATCGGACCGCAGCAAGGCGAGCTTCCCCGCCATCCCCGCCCCTCGCAGTTTTGTGCGCAGGTTGCGCACGTAATTGCCGACGATCGGGCGCACCGCCGCGTTGGCGACGGTGGTCAACGTGCGTTCGTATTCCTGCATTTCCGGCAGCACTTCATGGCTGAGAGAGATCGGCAGATCTGGGCAGATTTCCGCCGCAAGTTCGCCGACCCGCACCTCGTGCGCGCCGTTGAGATAGGCGTTGACCAGACTGACGGTGATCGCCTCGACGCCCTGGTCGCGCAATGTGGTCAGCGCGGCGCGGATGCCGGCGTCGTCGATCGGACGCAGTTCGTTGCCATGCGCATCCATCCGTCCGGCGACTTCCAGCGTGTCGATCAATGCGGCGAGCGGTTCCGGCTTGGGCCAGATGATCCACCCCGCCAAACCGCCGGGCACATAGCTGCGCGCGATCTGCATGATCTGGCGATACCCCTCGGTCACGATCAGGCCGACGCGCGCGCCCTTGCCCTCCAGCACCGCATTGGTCGCCACCGTCGTGCCGTGCAGGAACACCTCGACCTCGGCCGGCGTCACGCCGGCCTTGGCGCACACCGCCTCGACCCCGTCGAGAATGCCGACCGAACTGTCGGCCGGCGTCGACGGCGTCTTGTGGCGCCAGAACCGGCCCGTCCCCTCCTCCAAGAGCAAAAGATCGGTGAAAGTCCCGCCGACATCGACGCCAAGACGATAGCTCATACCTGTCCTACCTTTTCGAGAATGCGCTGTTGTGCGGACGGAAAGCGCCCTGCCTTGGAGACCATGCCCGGAAGCGGGTGCCCCATGACCCCGGTGAACCAACCCGCCGCCCCGATCAGCGCGTCGAGATCGAGACCCGTCTTCACGCCCGATCGTTCGAGCAGATAGACGACGTCCTCGGTCGGCACGTTGCCCGCCGCCCCAGGCGCGAACGGGCAGCCGCCGAGCCCGCCGAGCGACGCATCGATCGTCGTCGCGCCTGCCTCGACTGCCGCCCAGACGTTGGCCAGCCCGGTGTTGCGCGTATTGTGCAGATGGACGCGCACGGGCAACGGCGCGATCTCGGCCCTCACTCGTGCGACCAGCGCCGCGACGTCGGCCGGCACCGCGACGCCGATCGTGTCAGCCAGCGCGACCTCGACCGCGCCGCTCGCCGCCGCCTGCCGCGCCATCGCTACGACACGATCGGGCGACACCTCGCCCTCGAACGGGCAGCCGAACGCCGCGCCGATCGTGATCTGAGCGCGCCGTCCGGCGGCACGCGCGGCAGCAACGATATCGCATGCAATATCGATCGAGTCCGCGCTCGTCTGGCCCTGATTGCGCATCGCGAACGTATCGGTCGCCACGCACACCGCGCCCAGTTCATGCACTTTCGTGGCCAATGCGCGGTCCGCGCCGCGTCGATTGAGAACAAGGCCAATGTATACAGCTTCGCCATCCGGCAGCGCAGCGAGAACCTCTTCCGCATCCGCCATCTGCGGCACGCGGGCGGGATTGACGAAACTCGCCACCTCGATTCGCCGCGCCCCCGCATTCACCAGATTGGCGATCAAGGCCATCTTATCTGAAGCCTTGAAGATCTTCGGCTCGTTCTGAAGCCCGTCGCGAGGGCCGACTTCGACTATCTCGATGCTGCGCATAGCCACTCCTCACTGCTTTGCAGACCCAGTACCGCGTCTATGTCACACTTACAATATTGTATACATTCTTCAGGCGGGGTTGTGTAGGGACGTTGAAACATCGGGCCGCGTCCGCGCCGCTCGGCCTTGCCTGAGGGTTGGGGACAGCCCATCAGGGCCACACGACGATCGGAAGCACATTTATGTCGAGAGCCAGCGACCGCGCCTATGACGAAATCAAGGCGCAGATCCTCAGTGGGACACTCGCACCCGGCGCGCAGCTGAAGGAGGAGGAACTTGCCGAAGCGTGCGGCGTATCTCGCACCCCCATCCGCGATGCGATGCACAGGCTCGAGGCGGAGATGTTCATCCAGCGCAGCGACAGCCAGCGATCGTTTGTGAGCAACTGGTCGATCGACGATATCGAAGAACTCTTCACGCTGCGCACGATGCTGGAAGGGCATGCCGCCGCACAGGCCGCCGAGCGTGTGACGCCGGAAATGCTGGAGAAGCTGCACCACAACGTCGCCGCGATCGACGCGGCGATCGATCGCCCCCTTCCCGACGTGGACGCATTCCTCGCGATGAATGCGGAATTCCACGCGTTGATCATTCAGGCAGCCGCCTCCGATCGACTGGCGCATATGATCAACCGGCTGGTGTTGCAGCCGATCGTCCATCGCACCGCGTTGCGGTACGACGCCGATCAGCTGCGCCGCAGCCTGGCCGAGCATGTCGAGATCGTCGCCGCACTCGAAGCCCATGATTCCGATTGGGCGCGAGCAGTGATGACGTCGCACATTCGCCGCGCGTTTCACGTCTATCGCAGCGAGAATCCCGCCTGACATCACGATCCCGCCGCGTAATCCGGCGGCGCCATACCCGTTCAGCGACTTAACCAAGCGACTCAACAAGGCGACCTCGGCGCTGCGCCACATCGCATGCCGAATGCCGCTTGCTCTGCGCAATAACGCTGCCTTTATGTATACACGTCATCTTCGCACCGCCCCTCAATCGTATGGGATTTTGCCGATAGCGGCTCGTTAACGCCTACGAGCGCATACCTCCCATATGATCGTAACGTATAGATAATGATCTTGACGTCAATATCTGTATACAATAACCGGTGTCCTATCGGAGGTGGCAATGGCGGGTCGAATCAAGGTTATCGTACCGATTCCGATGGACTCGGCAGGCGTTGCCAACCGGCGATCGCAGCTACCTGACGCTTTAATCGCACCAGGTTTCGTGCCCGAATTCGCGGCGGTGCCGTGGGGCGCGGCGCTAGGCGACAGCTATCATGACATGCTGCTTATGGACTGGACCGTATTCCAGACCGGCATCTCCGCCGAGGACGAAGGCTATGCCGCCGTGATCGTCGATACGGTCAGCGACAGCGGCGTGCGCGCATTGCGGTCGCGCCTGTCGATTCCAGTGATCGGCCCAGGAGAAGCCGCCTTCCACATGGCGATGACGCTCGGCAAGAAATTCACGATCCTGACGATGTGGCCCGAATGGTTCCCGCTCTACGAGAAAACGATCGGCGAATACGGCCTGTCGGACCGGCTCGCATCGCTGCGCTCGATCAACACGCGTCCCGACGTCACCGAATTGCTCGCCGGCAAGGAAGAAATCATCTTCGATGCACTGGCGACCGAAGCTCGGCGCGCGATCGCGGAAGATGGCACCGACGTGATCGTGCTTGGCTCGACGACGATGCATCAGTCGGCCGACTATCTGGCGAGGGTACTTCCCATCCCGGTCATCAATCCGGGTGTAGTGGCGTGGAAGCTCGCCGAGACTTTGGTGTCGCTCGGCCTCTCGCACAGCAAGCGCGCCTTTCCGTCCCCGCAGGTGAGCAAGGACGCCGACATCCGCACGGGATGGGCGCGATGACCGCCTCGACAGGCAGAGGAGATTCCATGATAGACCGCTATCCCTTCCTGATCGACATCGTGACGAAGCGATATTTCGATGCTGTGGATACCAAGCAGCTCGATCGGGTGCTTGGTTGCTTCCATTCGGATGCCGTGCTGACCGAGGTGACCTCGAATACGGTACACACCGGCCGCGACGAGGGTATTGCCGCGATGTTCCGCCGCCTGTTCGCCGATTTCGAGCAATTGTGGCACGGCAATTTCGTTCATGTCGCCGACACGCAGGCAAATGCGATCTGCTCGCAGTTCACCGTGCTGATAACGCCCAATGGTGGCGATCTGCTGCGCTACGAAAACTGCAATCGCTTTTATCTGGACGGCGACAAATTCTCGCGCGTGTTCGTCTACATGAGCGGCGACAATCTGCTGCGCGCCGGTTCGATCGATCAGGAGATCGACTGATGCAATATGTTCCGACACTCAGCCGCGATGCGCTCGTCGATCTCGCGATAAACCGATATTTCGCCAACGTTGACGCGAAGAACATGGCCGCCGTGCTCGATTGCTTCAACGATGAGGCGCTGCTGACCACGCAGACGTCGTTCACGACGCATGCCGGGAAACCCGCGATCGAACGCATGTTCGCGGATCTGTTCGGCTCGTGGGAAACCTTGGTCCACAAGGATTTCACGATCACCGTAGACGAACTGAACGGCCGGATCGCCGCCTCGTTCGAAGCGGTGCTTACCGACGCCGACGGCCGCGTGACCAGCTTGTTCAACACCAATTTCTGGCGCGTCCGCGACGGCCGTTTCCAGGACGTCCACGTCTACATGAGCGGAGCCAACGTGCTCGTCTGATCAAACTAAAAGGGGATTATACGATGCTTGCCAAGGGAATGTCTCTATTGCTCACCGGCGCATCGGCATGGACGCTGTCAAGCGCCCCGGCTGTCGCGCAAACCGCCGACCCCATGCAGACCGCCGCTCCCGACGCGCCTGCCGAAGCCGATACCGCGTCGGGCGAGATCGTCGTCACCGCCCGCCGGGTCAACGAGACGCTAAGCCAGGTGCCGGCTTCGATCACCGCGTTCGGCGCAGCCGAGATTGGTCAGGCGAACATCCAACGTGCGCAGGATTTCGCCAAGCTCACCCCCGGCGTGACGATCGTCGCCAGCACGACCGAGGCGGGCGACAACCAAATCAACATTCGCGGCCTCAACGGTGCGCGCGATGCCGAAAGCTCAGTCGCTCTGGTCGTCGACGGGATTCTCAAGACCAACAATGCCGTGCTCAACCAGCCGCAGGGCACGCTCCGCCAGATCGAAGTGCTTAAGGGTCCGCAAGGCGCGCTGTATGGTCGCAACGCGGCTGCCGGCGCGATCGTCATGCAGACGATGAAGCCGGGCGATCATTTCGAAGGCGGCGCGACCGCGAGCTATGCCAACGTCAACACTGCCATGGCCAACGCCTATATCGCCGGGCCGATCGCGCCGGGCATCGGCTTCGTTCTGTCGGGCGATTACAACCGGACCGACGGCTTTTATCGCAACACGCTGCTCAACGCCAAGGTGGTCGACAATCGTGCGGAGTGGAACGTCAACGGCCGCGTCGTGGCCGAGATCGGCGACAAGACCGAGATCGATGCAAAGATGCGCTACGGCGAATTTCATGGCGCTTCGATCAACTTCAACGCTTCGTTTCATCTGCCCGGCTTCGGCGGTGCGTTCAACGAAGACGTCAACGATCACGAATTCAATTATTACAGCAACATCAAGCCGACCAACGACCAAACGACGTTGGAGGGATCGATCAAGCTCGACCACGATTTCGGTGGCGTGAAGCTCACCGCATGGGGCCTGTACAGCAATATCAAGAACGACCTGACGGCCGATGGCACCTCGGCCGATTTTGCGCGCTATCTTTCGGCGGTCAACCCGGCGGCGCAGTCGGCGGTCAACGCATGCTTCGCATCTACCGCCGCACTCACCGGTTTCAAGACCAACCCGCCAACGTTCATCGGCGCGACCCCGGTGCCGTTCATCTTCGCACCGACCACAGGGTCGACCTTCGGCCCCTATTCGCCGACCACCTGCGACGGCACGCAATATCAGGTGCGCAATCAGAAGGACTTCAGCGGCGAAGTCCGCCTCGCATCGACCGGGGACGGCCCGATCAACTGGCAACTCGGCGGATACTTGCTGCACATCGATCGCCTAACCGGCGTCAGCCTGGGCGCGGACACCGGCAACGGCGTGATCCAGCAATTGTACAACGCTCCGAACTCGACCAACCCGACCTCGCAATTGTATATCGATAAGTTCAGGACGAACGTCTATGCCGGCTTCGGATCCGTCGATTGGAAGCCCACCAGCAGCTTCGATATGAGCGTCGCCCTGCGCTACGATATCGAGCGCCGCCATGTCGAAAACCAAGTGCCGCTGGCAATCGATCCGTTCACCGGCGGGCCGATCAATCCTGGCCAGACCGCCGGCATGATCGCGGCCAAGAGCAAGACCTTCAAGCAGCTCGAACCCAAGATCAGCGCCCGGTACGAAATCGCGCCGCGCACCAATCTGTTCGCCAATTGGGGTGTCGGATTCAAATCGGGTGGTTTCAACAATCAGGGTTCGGCGGCGATCGTGGCGCAAAATTTCAACGTCGCTCCGATCAACGCCGGCGTGCTCATCAACGACGATTTTCGTAAGGAGCGCTCCAGCGCCTACGAAGCAGGTATCAAGGGCCGCGCCGGACCGGTCAGCTACAGTCTGGCAGGCTATTACACCCAGGTCCGCGACATGCAGTTCTTCGAATTCTTCGTCGGTAGCTTCGGGCTGCTCCGCGTTGTCTCGAACATCGATCGCGTGGATTTGAAGGGTGCAGAATTCAATGTCGATGCCAAGATCGTACAAGGGTGGACGCTGTCCGGCGCGTTCAACTACACCGATTCCGAGATCAAGCGGAACCGCTCGCGGCCCGACACTGTCGGCAACAAATCACCCTACACGCCTGACTACACGATCAACCTCGGAAGCCAGCAAGAAGTGCCGGTCAACGATCGCCTGAAACTCGTGTTGCGCGCCGATTATCGCATCACTGGGCCGACATGGTTCCACACCGTACAGGACCAGACCAAGGCCACGATCTTCAGCGCCCTGCTGCCGATCTCGGCGCTGGCGCTACCGGCATCGGTCGGCAACGCGAATTACGCCATCGCTCGGCGCGATGCGTTCGGCGTGCTCGATCTGCGCTTCGGCCTGGAAGGCGACACCTGGAAGGCCACGTTGTTTGCCACAAACGCGTTGGACAAGAAATATGTCAACGAGGTGATCCCCGCGATCGAATTCGGCGGCTCTTTCATCTCGCCGGGCGCGCGGCGGCTATATGGCTTGGAACTGGGATATAAATTCTAGGCGGGAAATCGATATTCGCCAGCATTGGGCGACATGCCTAGTTTTCCTCCGCTGGCGAATTTCGTTGCTCTTCAAGATTGGCAGGCGGACTGCGACGGTTTAGGCCAACGACAAGGTTCACCTTTGTTGCTGTCGCGGTGCTGACAGAGCCACCTCAGCCCGATCTACTCCGAACACGAAAAAGCCGCCGCAGGATGTCCTGGGCGGATTTGGGATTGTGGTGATTGGTTGCGGGGACAGGATTTGAACCTGTGACCTTCAGGTTATGAGCCTGACGAGCTACCGGGCTGCTCCACCCCGCGCCAAGAGTCCCTTGGGTCCGTTTTGATTGCGGACGAGGGTATGTGACATGTGAATGGGTTCTTTTGATATTCGTGCTGCTCACCGGCTACAATGCCTGGCGACGACCTACTCTTCCATCGCTTGAGCGATAGTACCATGGCGCAGTCAGGTTTCACGG